>JANQIY010000179.1 GCA_028281965.1 Candidatus Gastranaerophilales bacterium | reverse complement strand
CTCGCTTCCCTCCCTTCGGTCGGTCGCTCGACCGAAAAAATTTAATAAGGAATATTTTTGAAAATTTTACATAAGAATTTTTTGTTTCTTCCTTAGTTTCAGACATTTTTAAATTTAACTAATTTCCTAATTAACTCGAGTCGCTAATTGCATAGTCATATCCTGACTTTTGACTAATTGGCGACTGGAGTTAATTACTTTTTAAGATCACCATACCACAAGTTTTAATGTGTTTGGACTTTTCTGTTCACTTTTTGCAGAACCTCTTCAAAAGTTTCCAGCGGTATAAAACTATAACCGCATTCATCAGAAATTACCCCTCCAAGCATAAAAATTTCCTCCTGGGGGTATAACTTGCATAAAAGCGCCCGGTTTTTATAAATTGTGCATTTGCCGGTCTCCTTATCAAGTTTTATGCACTCAAAGACAAGCCCGTCTTCGTGTTTATACCTTATTTTCAAGTAAGAATAAAAAGGGTGCAGTTTTTTGAGCCTGTTATACTCATCTTCCTCTTTTATAACCCCGCCTGCGTGCTTTACAAAGATTTCCCGGCAACACCTCCCGCAGCCTTTGCATGTTCCGGTACGCCGATATTTTTTCCTTAAAACTTTAAGAAGAAAAAAAGTTTTTAATTTTTCATAAATAGAAGTAATTTTTAAAAACATAAACTAACTTTTCCGGTTATCTCGTATATAATATAGCATCTCTATGTGAAATTTAGTAAAAGCATTTGCAAATAACCTTGCAGGAAAGTATTATAGAATTTGTTCGGTATTTTTTAAGGCTGGTCTTATGGAAGAAAACAAAACAGAAAATAAAAAAATAATTATTTCTCCTTATAGTATAGTCGCATTTATAACTTTAATACTTTTAGTTTTATTTATTTTCCAGATAACTGACGTAATTTTGCTGATATTTGCGTCTTTTGTAATAGCGAGCGCTCTTTTTCCTGTTGTAGACTGGATGAGCAAAAAAATTCCCCGGGGACTGGTAGTATTAATAGTCTTTGTGGTAGGTTTAGTAGTCCTTTTAACCATATTAATACCATTTATAATAGTAATAATTTCGCAAACAGAAGAATTTGTAAAAAAAGCTCCCGATTACTGGCAAACCCTGACGAATTTTCTTGATGACATAGAAATCCTGGCGATTAATTCCGGTGTTATTCCGGATTATTCACAGATAATAGGAAATGTAACCAAGCTGGGACAGGAAATTTTAAGCAAGTCAATAGGTTTTACCTTAAACCTGTTTTCAGGAATGGCGGCGGCGTTAACACTTGCGGTAATTGTATTGTTTATGCTTTTAGATAAAAAAGAGCTAAAACTTAGTTATATAAATCTTTTCCCGCCTCATCTCAGAAAAAGGGCAGATGAAATAACAGAAACTATTTCCAAAAAGGTGGGAGGTTATGTCAGGGGCCAATTGCTGTTAATGCTGACTGTAGGACTGCTTACAGCTGTGGGCTTATCGATTATAGGCATTGAGTTCGCGCTCCTGCTGGGAATTGTAGCCGGCATTCTGGAAATAATACCTATAGTAGGACCTATAATTGCTTCTGTACCCGGGATTTTAGTGGGCCTTGCGCAGGATCCCATACTTGGCTTATGGGCAGCGCTTGTTTATATCATAGTCCAGAGGATTGAAAACCATTTTCTAACACCGTTAATTCTGGGTAAATTCCTGGAGATGCACCCCCTGGTAATTATCATAGCCATTCTTGTCGCCGCAAAAACACTCGGGGTCTTTGGCGTTATTCTCTCTCCGGCTATAGCTGCGGCTGTTTACGTTTTAATCCAGGAACTTTACGTTAAAAAAATTGAGCAGGAATCCCAGACTTAACAGAGGTTAATAGGTTCTAAGCTGCAAGTAGTTTCAATTTTTAGCGTTTACAGCAAATACGGCAATAAACATCCAGAAAAGCAATTGAACCTGCGGACGGAAGAAAATCGTATCAACAAGCCCGTGAATAATAATTCCCATAATAGCTATCATACAACAGGATACCAGGATTTTTTTCTCAATATTATTACTATTTAGAAGAATTTTGGCAGTTTTTAAGAAAATTATGAGCAAAATCCATAAAAAAGCAAGCAAAGCAAAAATTCCGCTTTCAACGGCGATTTCCAGCGGGACACTATAGGCTGCAAGCGCGTCAAACCCTGTTTTCATATAAAGTCCGTACACAAGGCGAAAAACTTCGTTTCCCGGGCCAATTCCTGTTAGCCAGTTATCCAGAAACATTTGCAGGGATGACATGTACACATTAAAGCGGAAAGAGTTGCTGGAATCTTCCCAAAAAGCAAATATAGACGCGATTCTATGCTGCAAGGAGGGACTGGCGAGAATTAGGAATAAAACACCTGAAATTCCAATTAATGTAAGGTATATCCAGATCTTCCTTAACCATATTTTTTTGGGAAAGTCATGCCATATTATATGTCCGGAAATCAACGTAAGAGCCGCTAAAATCCCGCCAGCACCAAGATAAGCGCCTCTTGAACCGGTAAAAATTATTGCCAAAAATATTGATATAAACGCAACCAGGAATACCAGGGTTAACCTGAATTTTTTTTTGCATGCAAAGAGAAAAAAAAGTCCGGCAGTCGAAGAAATTGCAGCTGTAAGATATCCGGCCAGCAGGTTCGGGTTATACGGTTTTAGAGAGCCATAAACCCTTGTCATAAGCAGCTCAGGATTTACATTTTTCGCATCCTGCCACGTGGCTAGAGATTCTACACCGACAAAATTCTGGTAAATAGCCAGAACAGATTCGCCAAAAGCTGTAAAGGCTATGATTGCAAGAAAATAATACGACCTTAATGGTTTATCCTTAAGAATGTTGAAAAAAACAAGATAAGAGGCAAAATAAACAATAACCTTTGCCAGTCCTTTTATAGAAGGAATAAATAATGTTGAAAAAGCCGCGCTTAGTACGATTAAGCCGATGTAGGCAAATATTGGAACATCGAGCGCGTTTATGGAAAATTGTTCATTTTTTTTGAGAGTTAATTTTATTAAAAATAAAATGAAAGTTATTCCTGCAATAAGGCCTATGGTTGCAGTTGCGCAAAAAGTAAGGGAAATAAGCAATATTGTTATTAAACCAATTATTAAACAGTCAATATTGTTTATAAGCAGGCTGTTGGAGGTTATTCTTGAAAATAGTCCCTGGGCGGACTGAAAAAATTTGTTAATAAGCCCCAAAAGAAAGCTTTCCGTAAAAAGCCGGGTTAAGTAAGAATCTTCTGAGATGTCCAGCTTGTTTAAAAATTTATAAAAGAAAGATTCTTTAACCCGGTTCATATAGCTGCTATTCCTGAGAATTTCCCTTTATCCTTACATCTGACACAAGCCCGCTCAAACGATAATCATAACCTTCAAGGATTATAGGCAGGCCTATTTTAATTTTATTTCCTTTAATAACAATTCCGTCGTCTGTGATAACGGCTTTATCTGCTACTGTTACAAGAAAATTGTATGTGTTTGGGAAAGCGGGATTTTCGACCGCAAGCGCTTTTTTAGGATTTTCAGGGTCAGGGACTGTATACAATTCCCGGGTACGCTCAGCTTTTACTATCTCAAGCTCAGTGTATGGCACATTTCTAAGGGTGATAAATGTTTTTTCGCCTGCTTTAAAGATATCTCCATCCCTGGAGACTTTTTCTCCTCTTAGTATAACGTCAAATTCAACATCTTTTGTTATTATATTTTCGTTAGAAACAGGAACGTTGTTGAATTTACCTGATATAAAGAGCAACGCCGAAACAACAGTAATAAACAAAATCAGTATTACCGCAATATCAAATATATTAAAAACCTTAAATAATTTAAAATTCTTAGCCATTGCAAAAATCTCCCCGGTATATTTTAGCGGATATTAAACTCTAACTTTTTAATGTCATCAAGATTCATTTCTTCAAGAGTAAGCAGTAATTCCTGTTGTGTCGTGGTTGCCGCGCCGAATTTTCTTACAACCAGGCTGGCTGCAAGGTTTCCTATTATTGCGGCTTCCGGAGCTGCTCCTCCTGCGCAGACAGCCAGTAATACAGCCGCCGCAACCGTATCTCCCGCGCCTGTTACATCAAAAACTTCCGTCCGGTTAAAAGCGGGAATTTCTGTTATATTTCCATCTTTTTCAAACAGTACCATTCCGTCTTTACCCCTGGTAAGAAGGATTTTTTCTGAATTTGTTTTAGCTAAAAGTTCCTGGCCTGCTTTTAGTAATGTTTCCCTGTCTTTTATTTCGTACCCAAGGGTTTTTTCAGCGTCCGGCTGGTTAGGCGTGATTAATGTCGCATGCTGAAACCTGTACAGGTCATCCTGGGAATCTACTATAATAGGTTTTTCATGTGACCTGGCCGTATTTATAGCCTCGTTAATTATATTTTGGGTAATTGCACCGATTCCATAATCTGAAAGGAGGATTCCGTCAAAATGAGGGGTAAGTTCTTTTATTTTAGCGATGATTTCCCGCTCGATTTCTGCGCAAACCGGTTCCCTGGTTTCCCTGTCAATCCGGACTACCTGCTGTGTTACTGACTGGGCGGAAGATCCGGAAATTCTTGTTTTTGTGGTGGTTTTTCTTGATTTATCCGTTATTAAGTTTGCTATATCAATGTTTGCCGCTTCCAGGGCTTCTCTTAAAGTTCCTCCATGATAGTCGGCGCCTGTTACTCCAAGTGCTGAGACTTTTGCGTTGTTTAACCCGGAAATATTATTGGCTGCATTAGAAGCTGCTCCTAAAAGATTTTTAGTTTTGCTGTGTTTTAAAATCAACACGGGAGCTTCTCTTGATATCCTGTGGCTTTCGCCGTATATCATTTCATCAAGTGCAAAATCACCTATTACAAGGACGCTGACTTTGCTTAAATTTTGTATAATATTTTTAATGTTATTTTTACAAAACAAGATCGGCTCCAAAAATTTTTGATAAAAACTACAGTTAATCAATTAATTATTATAATATTATTATAAATACTCCTAATATAAAACATTGGGTATAGTAATCTCGGTTAGTCAGGAAGGGTATATAACAAGTGTCCGATATTTTAGAAAATTCAAAAAGTTCAGATGAGTTTAAAAAACAGGAAGTCAAAAAGTTTGTGTTTCAGGTATATGATGAAAACATTGACTTTGTTGAGCCTATGACTTCCGAGCAAAAAAATAACCTTATCAACCATCTGATTTATTTGCATAGGATCGAGGAGATTAAAGGCAAAAAAAGGAATAATCTTGTAAATATCTACAAAAACATTGCCTTAACAATAGTTTTAATAATGATTGGTATTCCTTTATTGCTGTTTTTAATAAATTTTTCCTTTGACCTTACTGTAAACAATTATTCAGATATGGAAAAAAACTTTCAGAAACTTTTTAATAAATAACCCGAATTTTTTGTCAAATCTTACATACATGCAATTCGCGACTCGAATTATTTAACCTGAATCACGAAATAGGAAATCCATTGATAAGACTGATTCGAAATTCCTTAAAATTTATAAAAAAGCGGTTGGTGTTAAGGAAGAAACAAAAAATTCTTATGTAAAATTTTCAAAAATATTCCTTATTAAATTTTTTCGGTCGAGCGACCGACCGAAGGGAGGGAAGCGAGAC
>JANQIY010000178.1 GCA_028281965.1 Candidatus Gastranaerophilales bacterium | reverse complement strand
GATAGATGTTTTATAGTTGAATTTGACGAAAAAACACAAAAATTTTTGTCATTTAAAAATGAATACCTCCTGTCCCCGGAAATTGAAAGCCTGGCAGAGCTTAATCCTGAAGTCGATACTCCTGAAATATCCGCGATGGCCAGGACAAAAAAAGAAATGCTATGTGAAAATTCGGATGATTTTCTAAAGGAAAATAATATTGAAGACTCTTTATCAGCTGACTTTCTTAGAAAATATAAGCTTATAGCTGGATTTTTCTTACCTATATTGTATAAAGAACGTTTTTTTGGATACCTTGCGTATTTTTACACAAAACCGATGAAATTTAATGATGATGATATTAATTTTGCAAAAGTTTTAGCAGATCAAACAGGCGTTGCTCTTTATCAAGCGCAATTATATAAAAAAGAAAAACAAACAGCCGAAAGGGAAAAGATTCTAAGAAAAACAACTCAAATTATCAGAAGCACACTTGATCCATATGAAATAAAAAAATATTTTGTTGAAATAACAAGAGAATATTTTGATGCATGCCGGTGCCTGTTTGCAGAAAGGGACCTGGAAACCCAGACAATGTTGCCTTTTAAAATAGAAAAATTAAAATCACCGCAACTGAAAAGTCTAATTAACCTTAATATTAAAGACAGTTTTCCTGAATTCATCGAAAGATCAAAAAAAGGAAGAGATGTACTTGTCAGGAATGTAGAAAAAGCTTATTTAAGAGAAAAACTTACCGGGTGCAAAGCCCTGGAAACCTTACACGAAAGAGGAATAAAATCCGGTTACGGGCTTTCAGTAAGATACGGGGAACAGTATTACGGAACATTAATAATTCATTTTACTGATAAAAAGAAAAATTTAACTCATGAGGAATTTAATTTTTTAAATGCGCTCAGAAACCAGACAGCAATAGCTCTTTACCAGGCTGAACTCTATAATACAACGCAAAAAACCGCTGAAAATGAAAGGACTCTGCGGGAAATAATTTTATCTTCGGTAAGTTTTGATTTTAAATACATTATTAAATCCATCGTTACCAAAACAGGCAAATTATTTAAATCGGACAGGTGTTTTTTCGTTGAATACGATATAGCTCCGACTGAACGCCCATATGTAAAAGACTATGCGGAGTATCGTTCTTCAGAAAATATTAAAACAGTTACAGGAAAAACGTTTTCGAAAAAAGCAATAAAGCCTTTCATGGAAATTATGGAAAAAAAAGAACCTGCAGCAGTAGATAATTTAGAAGAAATAGAGATGTCTGAAGAAACCAGGCAGGTAATGAAGGAACTTAACGTAAAGTCTTATTTAGTCGCGCCCGTATATTATGAGGAAATGGCTCTTGGCGCAATAATCATAGATTATACAAAAGATTTTAAGCGCTTCAGTAAAAATGACATTAATATGGCCAGGACTATTGCGGGACAATCAGCTGTTATTATGCGCCAGGCGGAACTGTATAGTAAAGTTGAGGAATTTAGTAATAAGGAAAAACTTTTAAGGGAAATTATCAGCAATATAAAACTCTCTCAACGCTTAGAGCATATATATAATTATCTTTTATTCAAATTTGTTGATATTTTTAATGTTGATAGAGCCTTTTTTATTGAAATACCGGACTTTGATTCCGATGAGATGGACATTAAATACGAATTTAAAAAGAACCCTGAAGACCCGTCATTTAAACATGAATTATTACCTGGGGTATGCCGGGAGACGTTTAGAAAAATAATTGAAGATGCAGGCTCTTATATTGTTAATGATACAAAAGATTTTCATCCTGACAGCCTGGCATTTCAGGAGTTCGCAAAAAACCATGGCGTAAGGTCTATTCTTTCAATACCGCTTATTAAATACAATGAAGACAAGGATATTCTGGGCATATTTGTGCTATGTTGCCGCAATGCGCGAGAATGGGGCAAGGATGAAAGCCTATTAAGAGAAATTCTCAATTCTTCCGTAAGTGTAATCTGGGAAATAATGAAAAGAAATGAAATAGATGAGTTAAGAAATACCTTTATACTAACGCTTGCGCATGATTTGCAAGTACCCCTGGTTGGAGAAAGAAGGGCACTGGAATTTATTATGTCCATTCCGCCGGGTCAGCTCCTTGATAAATATAAAGACATAATAGCCGAAACCATAAAAAACAATATCAATCTATCTAACTTTTTAACAAAGTTAGTCGACAGCTATAG
Source organism: Candidatus Gastranaerophilales bacterium (assembly GCA_028281965.1). GTDB lineage: Bacteria > Cyanobacteriota > Vampirovibrionia > Gastranaerophilales > UBA9971 > JANQEB01. The sequence goes on along the minus strand of JANQIY010000178.1, from coordinate 2,970 downwards.
TTATGAGCTGGGCAGAAAAAAGTTGTCGTTGTCTGAAGTAAGCATATATAGCTTGATAGCAGAAGCAGTTGAGTCTTTGAAAGCTCTTGCGGCATCCAAATCAATTTTTATAGAAGTTGACCCGGAGGAAAATTTACCATCTATCCTTATTGATAGTGATGAAATTAAAAAAGTTATTAATACTTTGCTTACAAATGCGATAACTTACAATTCAGAGGGAGGCAAGGTAAAAATCAGGAGTAACCTGATAGACAATTATATAGTAATTTGCGTTATAGATAATGGATTCGGCATTTCCAAAGAAGTTCAAAACAGATTATTCAAGCGTTATGAAATGGCGCTTTCCATAGAAAGAAAGATAGGGGCCGGACTCGGGTTATACCTGTCCAAGCAAATAATCGAAGCTCATGATGGAAGAATATGGTACGAAACAGAGGTCGATAAAGGGACAACTTTTTGCTTTTCTTTACCTGTAAAAGACGGGAATGCAATTTATGAAGAAACTTAACAGCATTAAAATGGCTTTTATACTTCCCACGTTATTACTGGTGACGGTTATTTATACCGCTCAATCAGGCATCTCTTTATATTTGATTAAAACAACGGTTAAAGAAAAAGTTGAGGAAAACCTGAAACTTAACGCTAAAAACGAAGCGAATAAAATATACAGGGAATTACTAGCTATGGAAAAGATTGCCGTCGCCACCGCAAATATTATTGAATCAATGAAAAGTTATGATACTGATTTTATATTTTCGGCCTTGAAAAAAAACGTAGAGCTTAACCCTTTGATCCATGGTACCGGCATTTGGTTTGAGCCTTATAAATACAAAGCTCGGGAGAAATATTTTGGCCCTTACTGGCTCAGGGATAAAAACGGAAAAATAAAGCTGACCTGGGTCTATAATACACCTGAATATGATTATTTTAGCTGGGACTGGTATAGAAACCCGTTAAAACAAAACGGCAAAATTGTCTGGACAGGCCCTTATTATGATTATGTAAGCGGGCTTGTATTTATAACCGCCGCCAGTGTAATACAAAAACAGGATAAAACTATTGGGGTTGTGTCTGTAGATATGACTATAAGGGAATTCCAGGACTACTTACCGCGCGTAAAAATAGGGGAAAGGGGATTTGCATTTATAATAGAGCCGGATGGAAGCTATTTTGGGGAAAAATTTCTTGAAGATGATACAAAAGATAATATTACAAAGGGTGAAGCCAGGGAAATCAGGAAAATCGGGAAAAAAATAATCCATTCTGACAAGACCGAAGTCGAAAGAGGGAATTGGAAAGGAGAAGATGTTTTTATTGCCCATTCCCCGGTTAACCTGGCGGGATTAAAAATGGTTCTTATTTTACCTGTAAGTGAAGTATATGAGTCTTTTAACAGGGTTTTAACAACAAGCATAATTACTTTTTTACTTGCAATTATACTTATATCAATTGTGCTTACTACTATATTTTCAAAAAAAATACTAAACCCTCTTTCCATTATGATCAATAAAATGAAAAAAGTTGCCGGGGGCGATTTTAATACTAACTCAACTTCTATTGGAACAAACGATGAGATGGAGGAATTGAACTCGTCTTTTAGCATAATGACAGATAATTTGCGCAGCGTAATCCAGAAGGAAAAATTTTTAAGAAGAATTATGCTCACTTCTGTAGGCTCACCGGATATTAAGGACACAATCCGGACTATAATAAATCAGACCTGCCGGCAGCTTAAATCAAAAAGTTGTTTCATAGTGGAATATGATGAAAAAAAACAGGAGTTATTGTTTACCAGGGATTATCAAACTTATACCACTTTTTCTGATGAATTTATTCCTATTTTTAATAAAATAACGGCTGAACGTAGAGTTTTGGCGGTAAATGACCTGAATAACTTTGACCTGCAGGAATCCGAGAGGGAAATTTGCGATAAATTCGGGATTAAATCTTTTATGGCTGTTCCTATTTTATACAGAAATACTTCTCTGGGCGTATTGTGCGTTGTTTATACGGAAAGTTATAAGACTTTTACAAAAGCGGATACGGAACTATTGTATGCCATTGCCAATCAATCTGCCGTGGTTATATACCAGGCAAAGCTGTTTAATCAAATTCGCGAAGTTGAAAGTATGAGAGAAATCTTTCTGGTGACATTTACTCATGACTTAAGATCGCCTATTAATGGGATACAAAAAGTTCTTGAAGCAATATTGGCAGAAAAGTTCGGAACGTCGTTAGAAAACTTTTCGGAACTTCTTGAAAATATCCATAAGACCAACAAGGAATTGCTAAGTATGGTTAATAACCTGCTCTCAATTTATCATTACGAATCCGGCAGCTTTGAATTAAATATGGAATTGAGCAGCATAGAGGATATAATAGAAGACGTAATAAGGATTATGGAACCGCTGGCAAAAGAACAGAATTCAGAGATTACAAAAAATATTCAAAAAAATTTACCTCAAGTTATGATTGATAAAGATGAAATAAACAGGGTAATGACTAATCTTATAAGCAATGCCATTAAGCATAATAAGAAAAATACGTCAATTTATGTTTCAGCAGAGAGGGTAAACAATGAAATAAAGGTGTCTGTCCGAGATAACGGCCAGGGAATTGCCGAGTCAGAAAAGGCAAAAATATTTCAAAAATACCCCTCAACAAAAAGAAAAATCGGGACAGGACTGGGGCTGTATTTATCAAAACAAATTATAGATGCCCACCAGGGTAAGATATGGTTTGAATCAGTGGTTGATGAAGGTACGGTATTTTATTTTACCCTGCCAATTTCCGAATAATGTGTCATTGTACTAGCTTTCAGGCAGAATGAAGCAAAAGTGCAAGTTTCCATGGTTTTTGAATAAAGTGGAAGTTAAGGAAGAAACAAAAAATTCTTATGTAAAATTTTCAAAAATATTCCTTATTAAATTTTTTCGGTCGAGCGACCGACCGAAGGGAGGGAAGCGAGAC
>JANQIY010000177.1 GCA_028281965.1 Candidatus Gastranaerophilales bacterium | reverse complement strand
GTCTCGCTTCCCTCCCTTCGGTCGGTCGCTCGACCGAAAAAATTTAATAAGGAATATTTTTGAAAATTTTACATAAGAATTTTTTGTTTCTTCCTTAATAGCGTTTTCCATCGCATAAACAAAAAATTTCCCCATGTTTTCAAGGTGTTCTTTTAATTTAGCGAAATGATTTTCTATGTAAATATTTTTCCTTGATTCTTCAATATCTTCTACTTCCACATCGAAATTTTCTAAAAAGTCCATAAATTAAGCTCCAAAAATAAAATAATCCAATATGCTAATTATAGTATGTCGACTTAAAGTTAGCAAGTTCATAAGATTATCTTATGAAAAAAGAAGTATTAGTTAAATTTGGGGATAGAGTAAGGGAAGAAAGGCTTAAACTAGGGCTTTCTCAGGAAAAATTTGCTGAAAAAGTAGGTGTTCACCGTACTTATATAGGCATGATAGAAAGAGCGGAGAAAAACATTACCCTTGAAAATATTGAAAAGATTGCAAAAGCTTTTAATTTAACTCCTAAAGATTTAATGGACTGATTCTATTTTTTACCCCCCCATTTTATAAATTTTTGTTATTTTTTGAAATTCATCTAAATAAAAACCTACTCGGAATACCTGTCGACTTTAAAGCGCTGGACGGAGATTTTTTCTTTCAGGCCGATACCGGCTTTTCTCATACAGGCGGCAAGTTGTTTTTCCGTAGTATCAAGCCCTTCCAGGTCAGGAAGCAAAAGGGCCTGCCTGCCGGATTCTGAAGCTACAATTATGCCGTAAATTTTCGGGTCAAGCTGGCTGATCCCTGTAACCACCTCCGGTTCATGGAGAATATCGACTGAATACCGGAGGTTATCAAGCTCCGGTTCCATCACAGCCGGAAACCTCGGGTCACGTGTCGCAGCCGCAATCGCATTATTCCTGACTTCCCGGATTACAGAATCCTCTGTGGCCAGTATTGTGCCGATACAACCTCTTAAATCACCATCCTGTGTTTTAATTGAGACAAAAGAGCCTGCTTTCTCCACTTCAATCCCGGTTAATTTATCGGGGAATTCAGGTAATGTATTATTTTTTATATGGTTTTCAACTATTAATCTCGCAAATTTCTCAGGTTTCATATATCACCATTAACTGTTTTTATAACTTAGCTACTATATATCCTACACCAAAAGGAGCTTCGTATGACAACACCCGGTTATTTAAAGGTTCGCCCCTATTTACTCCCAGAGCAACCATCAGGGAATTATAAGCGCATTCCCCGGCAATTTCCCTGAATTCCGAAGAAATCTCCCTGATTGCGCCGTAATCTCCGCTCTCTATGCTTTTGCAGATTAAATCGTCAAATTTACAGGCGTTTTCATTATAACCGGCAGGTGCAGCGGGAGTTAGTTTATGGCTAAGGTCGCCGCTTGCTATAAAGACAATTTTCCTGCCGAGTTCTTCTGCTGTTCCTGCTATTTTTTCGCCGAATAAATTATGTTCTTTTTTGCCCAGGGCTGTGTAATTTATAACAACGACCCTGTTTTTATACCCGGCTTTATCAAGATAATACAAAGGGACAGCCGACCCATGGTCCAGCGGGACTCCCGCAGGAAGCAGGTTGAACCTGCCTAATCCGGGCTTTATCTGCTTACCAAGGCTTTCTATAAATTCTGTGTCATTTTTAAATTCTATATACGCTTCAGGAGCCGTGAACTTTGCAAAGTCGCCTTTCAGGGTTTCTCCTGAGTAAACAGTGAAAAAAAACGGATTAAATACAGAATGCGGGGTTACGACTACAACCGTATCCGGATTAACTTCGACAATTTCGCCGCTGAGTTTTTTAAGCGCCGTAACAGTAGATTCCGCTTTTTTAAGCTCATTTCCCCCGACTTCAGGGATGATAATCGGCGGGTGAGGGGTAATTACGTTCATTAAAATATTATTTTTCATATTTTTTTAAAACTTAAGCAGTTAATTGGATAAATAAATTTTATCACGCTAAAAGTAGGTTTATGAAAAATTTATGCTGGACATGGAGGTTAGTAATTATATAGACTTATATAAATAATAGCTGGAAAGTAAAAAGATGGGTCTATCAGTTGTAATACATACGTATAATTCCGGAAAATACCTGGAAAAGTGCCTGGAATCCGTAAAAATGGCGGATGAAATTATAATCTGCGATATGTACAGTACGGACGGGACAATTCAAATAGCTGAAAAATACGGTTGTAAAATTATTTATCATGAGAATATAGGCTATGCCGACCCTGCCAGGAACTGGGCGATGAACCAGGCAAAAAATGAATGGATATTCGTGCTGGATTCAGATGAAATCGCACCGAAGCCGCTTATGGACTTTTTGCATGAGTGGATTGAAACGGACGAGGCTAAAAATCACTTTAAAGGGATGTATATTCCCAGAAAAAATATTCAAATAGGTAAATTTCTAAGAGCCTGGTATCCCAATACAATTATCAGGTTATTTAAAAAAGGACATTTTAGCTGGCCCGCAGAAGTCCATTGCTCTCCCCGGATTGCCGGGGCAATATATACCATTAACCCGAAAGAAGACGAGAAAGCCATAATCCATTATAACCACCAGTCAATAGAATCGTTTATCAAGAGAATGAATACTTATACAACACTGGAGTTAAATAAATTCATCCAGCGTGGAGTAAAATTTTCTTTGTGGTATTTACTTTTACGCCCGGTTGGCGAATTTATAAAGCGGTATATTCTAAAAAAAGGCTATAAAGACGGAATGCATGGGTTTATGTTCGCCATCTTTATCGGGATATACAAATTTTTTGCAATAGCAAAACTTTGGGAGTATGAATACAAAAAAAAGGTCAATTTTGACGATACCAGGCTCCCAACTGAATATGAAATGTAGAATCCATGCCGGATTATACCTTAGAGCCTGTCCGGCTAAAATTACTGATAGCTTTTTATATAAAGCGATCAGGCTCTAAAACCCCTGGCAATTTTATTTTTGCGCCTCACTCTCGCCAGGTTGAATTTTTTCCAACTCAAACCAGTCAAATTCTCTTTTATCTGTTATAACCTTAAGTCCTCGTTCAAGTATTTGTAATTCTTCCGGATCGTGGTTTTCATCTGCTTTAACCGACTCGATTTGAGCTTTAATCGAATTAACATATTCTTCACTAGCCCCTCTTCCGGTAATTTTGAAATATCCCGGATTACTTTCCTGGAATTCTTCTATCCATCCCATTTCAGGGTATAGCAACCTGACTTTGCCCCTTGCTTCCCTACATTTTTATAAATTGTTATATAAAATAGGAAGTTTTATATTTTTTAAAACCCCTAAAGTTATTTTATAATAGTCATAATGGGG
>JANQIY010000176.1 GCA_028281965.1 Candidatus Gastranaerophilales bacterium | reverse complement strand
GTCTCGCTTCCCTCCCTTCGGTCGGTCGCTCGACCGAAAAAATTTAATAAGGAATATTTTTGAAAATTTTACATAAGAATTTTTTGTTTCTTCCTTAATTTTAAAAGATTACTTAAAGCGCACTGGCAAAGCAGGCTGTGCTGTCAGCGTTTTCGTAAACAAATGTTGCTCAGTCATATCCTGGCTTTTGGCTAATTAGCAACTCAAGTTAATTAGTTGTTCTTAAGTTAAAAAATTCGCCTATTGTGTAGATAGAACCGGTAAAAACCACTAAGTCCTTTTGTGTAGAGATTTCCCTGCAAATTTCTACCGCTTGTTGCACATTTTTTGATAAATAAATGCTCTTGCATATCTTTTCTACGCATTTTTTAAGCGTTTCCGGGTTAACAGAAGCTGTAGAGGCTGATTTTGTAAGTATTACCCTGTCATTTTCCCTGAAAAGAGCTTTAGCTACAGAGTTATAATCCTTGGTATTCAGCGAGGAATAGATAAAAATTCTCTCAGGGCCAGGGAAATACCTATCAAGGGTTTCTCTCAGAAGTTCAGCTCCTGCCGGATTATGGGCAGCGTCGATAACCAGGTTTTCTTCTCTTATGTACTGGAACCTTGCAGGCCACCTAGTATTTTCAATTCCTGCTTTTTCGGCATTTTCAGGAATATGTGCCCCTTGCTTTTTTAAAATGCGTATAGCATGCCTTACCAGGGCCAAATTTCGTCCATACCATAACCCTTTTGGCTCTGGCCCATTAACTTTTTCCCTACTGGTAAGAACCAGCTCATTCCCGGTTTCCAATGATTTTTTTCTTATAATATCCAGTCCTTTATTATCGGCCAGTGTAATTACGGGGGTTCCTTGCTTGATTATTCCCGCTTTTTCATAAGCTATTTGTCCTGTAGAATTCCCCAATCTTGCCGTATGGTCGAGAGCAATGTCTGTTATTATTGTTAATTCCGGTTTTTTAATAATATTTGTAGCATCGAACCTTCCTCCAAGGCCGGTTTCTATTACCGCAAAATCCACACTATTTTCGTAAAAATAAATAAAAGCCGCTGCCGTGAGTATTTCAAACTCTGTAGCGGGAATCTTCGCCCGCTCCGCAAAATCAGTTATCCGGAATATAATTTTTGTAAAGCTGTTCCGGGAGATTTCCAGGCCGTCAATTTTAATTCTTTCTGTATATTCAACAAGATGAGGACTGGTATAAAGCCCTGTTTTATATCCTGCCCGGCTGAGAACAGACGCCAGCATCGCGCAGGTTGAACCTTTACCGTTTGTTCCGGCTATATGAATGCATTTTATCCCGTCCTGGGGATTGCCAAAATGCTCGAGGATTGCCTTAATCCTTTCCAGTCCCAGGTTTATATGGAATTTCCCCGTTGACGTAAGAAGGGATATTGCTTTTGTGTAAGAAAAAACTGAAGTAGTCATTATTCTTAAGTACCCGTAAAGTAAACTGAAATTTATCGACAATACCCTGCGGAATGTTTGAGTATCAACCTTCCAGGGATTTTAAGAGGTTTTTAATTGACTCTGATTGCTCTTCGATCTCGCCTATGCGTTTCCTGGTGTTTACAATAACCTCTTTAGGAGCGCTTTCCAGAAACTGGGGACTGTCCATTCTCACTTTAAGGCTTTTTTTCTCCTTTGTAAGCATTTCCAGTTTTTTAGTCTGTCTTTTCATTTCTTTTTCAAGGTCAATCAACCCTTCCAGGGATACTACAATCATTGATTTACCTATCATTGCCGTTGCAGAGCGGGGCGGCAGTTCTTTGGGAACGCTAAAATCAAGCGCTATCCGCTCAACTTTCGCAAGTTCTTTTATATAGAACTCGCTAAGCTCAATATGTTCTCTATCCTGCATTGTTGCGCAGAAAATTTTAACATTTATATACTCTGAAGCCGGTATATCAAAAGATTGCCTGATATTTCTCAGGGATTTAATAACCTCAACCGCCTTGTTAATTTTTCTGTCGGCTTCTTCGTTTTTTAATGACGGGTCATAAGTAGGGAAATCTGAAAGCATTAATGCTATTTTGCCGTCTTTAAGGGCTTTTCCGGGAATAAGCTGCCATATTTCCTCGGTTATATGGGGAATTATAGGATGCATTAACCTCAGAGTCCTTTCAAGGACATATTTTAATATCCTCTGGGTATTTAGTTTTATTTGCGGGTTTTGAAGTTGGATCTTGGCTATTTCCAGATACCAGTCGCAATATGAGCCCCAGAAAAACTCGTATAAAAGCTGGCTGCATTCCCCAAACCTGAAAGATTCCAGGTTATCAACCACTTTTCTGTTAACTTCCGAGTATTCATGCAAAATCCACTTGTCAGCAACGGTCAGGGAAGACATATCAACCATATTATCGTCGCACCCCTCAAGGTTCATCAGCACAAATCTCGAGGCGTTCCATAGTTTATTGGCGAAATTCCTTCCATATTCAAACCTTTCATCAGAAAGCTTTATGTCCTGCCCTCCATAGGTAACGAGGCTGGTAAGGGTAAATCTCATTGCGTCAGCGCCGTATTTATCAATGACTTCAACGGGGTCAATGGTATTGCCCCGGGACTTGCTCATTTTCTGGCCTTTTTCATCCCGGATCAACCCGTGAATATAGACATATTTAAACGGAGACTTTTTTGTGAACTTATATCCCATAACCGCCATTCTGGCTACCCAGAAAAAGATTATGTCAAACCCGGTAACCAGCGTTTCCGTGGGATAGAACTTCTTAAAATCCGGGCTTTTAATGTTAGGCCAACCCATCGTGGAAAACGGCCATAATGCCGATGAAAACCACGTATCCAGAACATCGGGGTCCTGCTTTATATTTGAGCTTTCGCATTTTGTGCAGGATTCGGGTTTTTCCACTGCAACCATAATTTCCTGGCATTCCTGGCAGTAATATGCCGGGATTCTGTGCCCCCACCATAATTGCCTGCTTATGCACCAGTCACGGACGTTATTCATCCAGTCAAGATAAATTTTTGTCCATCTTTCCGGCACAAAGTTCAGTTCCTGCCTGCTAACTGCTTTTATCGGCCTTTCAGCAAGCGGGCGCATTCTTACAAACCACTGCTCGGACAAATAAGGCTCAATCGTGCTGCTGCAACGCTGGCAGTGACCGACGCTGTGTTCATGTGACCTTACCCTTACCAGTTGTCCTTGCTTTTTCAGGGTTTCCAGGGCGGCTTTTCTTGCCTCATACCTGTTAAGCCCTCGCAAATCAGACGGGACGTACTGGTTATCCGACATGTTACCATCTTCATCCATAACCCAGATAGGGGAAAATCCGTGTTTCTTGCCGATTTCATAGTCGTTTGGGTCATGGGCAGGTGTAATTTTAAGGGCTCCTGTGCCAAACCCTATTTCAACATCTTCGTCTGCAATTATGGGTATATCCCGGCCAATAATCGGTATAACTACTGTTTTACCGATTAAATGGTTAAACCTGCTGTCATTGGGGTTAACCGCAACCGCAACATCTCCAAACATGGTTTCAGGCCTTGTTGTTGCAATTACAATTGCCCCGTATTCATCCTTAAACGGGTATGCTATCTCCCAGAGATGGCCTTTTTCTTCTAAATACTCGGTTTCAATATCACTTATGGCTGACCTGCAGCGCGGACACCAGTTTACGATATATGTCCCCTTATAGATCAGTCCGTCATTGTATAAATTTACAAAAACTTCCTTTACGGCGTTGGAACATCCGGTATCAAGGGTAAACCTTTCCCTGGAGAGGTCAAAAGACGCTCCAAGCCTTTTAAACTGGTTTAAAATCCTTTTTCTATGCTGATTTGCCCAGTCCCAGGTGATTTCCAGGAATTTTTTCCTGCCGAGTTCCTGCCTGCTCAATCCTTCTTTTTTTAGCTTTTTTTCAACCACGTTCTGAGTAGCGATCCCGGCATGGTCTGTCCCGGGAAGCCAGAGGGTCTCAAAGCCTTTCATCCTTTTATACCTTACAAGGATATCCTGAAGCGTCCCGTCAAGAGCATGACCCATATGGAGGACTCCCGTTACGTTAGGCGGCGGAATTACAAGGCTGAACGGGGGCTTTTCGCTGTAAGCGTTAGCCTTGAAGCATTTATTAACCTCCCAAAGGTTATATATCTTTTCTTCGGTTTTTTTTGGATTATATGTTTTTTCCAGCTGTTCCATTACCATCTCCGGAAAACTTCCCCTATGTTTATAATTAAGTAAAAGATAACATAAACTTAAATTATTTTTAATATTTTGCTGAAATAATGGAATAAAACTATGTAAAATTATTCTAAGGAGTAAACAATAAAAACTTAAGTGTTTTTAAAATTTTCAAAAATTCATTCTCCCTCCACCCACCCAATTTTTTCTTTGGTCTCGCTTCCCTCAGGGCAATTCAGTTCTAAATTGGATAAATTAAACTTAAACTGTCACCCCGCACTTGATGCGGGGTCTAGCCAATTAAT
>JANQIY010000174.1 GCA_028281965.1 Candidatus Gastranaerophilales bacterium | reverse complement strand
GTCTCGCTTCCCTCCCTTCGGTCGGTCGCTCGACCGAAAAAATTTAATAAGGAATATTTTTGAAAATTTTACATAAGAATTTTTTGTTTCTTCCTTACAAATTCCTCCCCCCGTGCTTGAGAAGCCTGCCCCACCGAATCAAGTGCGATGACACCCTTATTCTGTATAGATTTTTTGAAAACTTTACGTAATTTCCTATTTAAAGTTTACCGCAACCTGCTGGGCAATTGCTCCAAAGGCAAAATCGCAGTTTTTAACATCTTTAAACCCTGATTCTTCAAAGATTTTGACCAACTCATACTGGGAAGGGAAATCCTGCGTTGATTTTGGTAAATACCTGTAAGCCCTGAAATTTCCGCTGAGGATTTTGCCTATTAAAGGTACTATATTAAAGAAATAAAACCTGAAAATTAATCCTAACAAGCCTTTAGGCTTGCCTGTATCAATATTGACCACATAACCGCCGTCTTTTACAACTCTTTTCATTTCCTCAATCGCTTTCTGCAAATCTTTCAGGTTCCTCAGCCCGAAACTTATAAATGCGGCATCGAATGAATCGTCTTTGAAAGGCAGTTCCAGAGCGTTTGCGAATGTAAAATTGACATTTGGCCGGTCTTTAAGCCTTTTTTCAGCAATTTTTAGCATATTCTCCGAAAAATCAGCTGCCGTTATATTTATCTGATTGTCATATAACTCGGAAACCAGAAAGGCTATATCACCTGTACCTGTACATAAATCAAGTACTTTCATATCCTTTTGCAGGGGAACATTTTTTATAGCCTGGTGTTTTATGGCTTTATGCCTGCCAAAGCTTATTATATCATTAAGAAAGTCATACTTCTCAGCGATATTATCAAACATATTAATAATTTCAGATGTTTTTTTCTCTTGCATTACTATTTTTTCCGCTCTTTTAAAATCCTCAGGAGTATCAATATCCACCATAGGCGGTGTTTCATAAACCTCAACGCTGTTGCCGAGAAAATCCCGGTATTTCCTGAATGCGTCAGCTTTTATGGCATATAAAGCGCCGTTTTCCGCATACATATCCTCCATTAGTCCCGGATCCTGGGTTCTGGGGCGAAAATGATAGTCATAAAGAGCGCTCAGGTTGCCCTCATAATTCCTCTTCCATTTTGGCATGGTTTTTCCAATCTTTACACCGGTAAAAATAGAATCCTTATCAGAGTTAATGAGTTTTGAAACCGCACCGTCAATGATTTTTTCACCTCTCATCGGGCAGGTTGCCTGCAAAAGAACCACAATATCCGGGTAATAACCCTGTTTTTCCAACTCATCAATAACATGTAGCAGCACGGGAGCTGTTTTTGTTTCATCCTGCGCAAGCTCTGCCGGACGGATAATCACCTCGGCACCGTGTTTTTCAGCAACTTCAGCAATTTTAAGGTCTTCCGTAGACACCACAAGCCGGTTAATCAACATGGAGCGGTGTGCAGCCTCTATGGTATACGCTATCAATGGTTTTTCCGCAAGAAGTTTTATATTTTTTCCCGGAGTCCGCTTTGACCCGCCCCTTGCAGGGATTATGCCGAGGATTTTCATTTGGGATTCTCTATTTTATGACTACACTCTTATTATCCCGCAAACCTCAGGTTTGCGGTTCGTTTAAAAATATGTTTTTTAAAGCCTGTCCTGCTTAAGTAGTAAACAAAAAATTTTGTATATTTAATAAAATTTTCAAAAAATTACCCGCCCTCCCATCCAGAAGGTGGCGCGGCGGCTTCGCCGCCGCACTTTTTTATATAGGTTTTTTGAAAATTTTTCCTTTATCAACTTGAGTTGCTAATTAACCCGAATCACGAATTAGCTTAAAAGCAATTATAACAAGGTTTTAAATAGAGTTAAAATTTAAATTTTCAATTAGAAGGGAGGGGGTTG
>JANQIY010000173.1 GCA_028281965.1 Candidatus Gastranaerophilales bacterium | reverse complement strand
GCATGAATGAGCTTTAAAATGACCGACAAAGCCGGACCATTTTACGCTCCCGCTTCGCAAACAAATATTGCTCAGTCATATCCTGGCTTTTGGCTAATTCGTGATTCGGGTTAATTAGCAATTTGAGTAAGCCTGAAAGAGCACTATTGTTTCTTTATTTATATAGATTTTTGAAAATTGTAAAAATTCTAAATAATTACTTTACTCAACAGATATTTAACTGTATTGTTATTAAACTGGAAATTAATTTAAGACTATTAGTAAAAAAAGAATTATTATAGTTTTGCTATATACAGGCCAGGTTCCAATTTATCTTTACTTGTGAATGAAAGCATATAAACGGGGAATTTATTAGTGGGAAAATGTAAAAGGAGATCAATCTCAAGGGCAAAACATATAGGGTTTAAAATGCAGTTTAACAGGGTTGATGCTTTAAGGACTGTAATTGATGAAATTGAAAAAAACCCAGCAAGCACTTATGCAAGAGAACTTATTTCGCTTTTTGGCCTGACGGCGGAGGAACTATCAGAATCCGGGGTTAGCTATGAGGTTTTGAGGTCACTTGATGGCGTTTTAGCTTAAAAAAAGAAGATTTACATTGAAAGCAGCAATATATACAACAAAAGAGGAACTGGAAATCAAAACAATACCTGAGCCGGAACTATCACCGGGCGGAGCCGTAATAAAAGTTGCCGGGTGCGGGCTTTGCGGTTCTGATATCGTAAAAATCAGGCAAAAGTTGATAAAACCTGGCACTGTGCCCGGACACGAAGTAGTTGGATATATCGATAAAATTGATAGTAATGATGTATTCAAACCGGGAGACAGAGTAGTAATCGGCCATCATGTACCCTGTTTTGACTGCGTGTACTGTAAAAATGAAAACTATTCCATGTGCAGGCAGTTCAAGGAAACAAACATCATTCCCGGCGGATTTTGCGAATATATAAGCATTACAGACAAACACCTCGCAAATACGGTGTTTAAAATCCCAAACCATATTCCGGATGAGCATGCCCATTTTACGGAACCCGCCGCCTGCTGCTTAAGGGCGGTGCAAAGAGCAATGATTATCCCCCGGGATATTGTCCTGGTGTCAGGGCTTGGCTCGATTGGCCTGATAATGGGGCAAATCCTGAAGCATTTCGGGGCAATAGTAATTGGAACCGATATTTTAGATGATAGATTGCGGCTTGCGAAGTCGCTTGGGTTTGATGAGGTGTATAAATATACTGATGACGATGAAATATCGGCTCTTATAAGAAAAAACTTTCAGCAGGAAGGGACTGATAAGGTTTTCCTGACATCAGGCAGCTTGCAAAATATATCTACAGCGGTTAAAACTATAAGAGACGGCGGATTAGTAATGGTATTTGCAAGCATACCCGATAATAAATCCGGGATTCCAAATAATGAAATCTATTACAGGGAATTAACGATTTTGGGAAGTTACTCCCCATCACCTGAAGATCTTAAAAATTCGCTAAAAATGATTGAACAGAGTATGATAAAAGTAGATAACCTGGTTACAAATTACAACATTTTAGATATAAATAAAGCTATTTTGGCTACAAAATCCAACAAAACAATAAAATCTTATATTAAAATCTTATAGAAAAAATATTTTTTCACGGTTTTTTATACAGGTACAAACTTTTTTATATAGATCAGGCAATTGCGTGTTAATCCAAATATTTTAAAGGTAAAAAATGAAAGCGGTAATGTTTTATAAACCCGGAGTGGTTAAATACGAAGAGACCCAAACCCCCGAGATAAACCCCGGGGAAGTGCTTATAAAGATTGAGACGGCCTTAACCTGCGGAACAGACGTCAAAACATATAAAAGAGGTCATCCTTTGCTTATTAAGGAAGTCCCGTCCGGGTTCGGGCATGAATTTGCCGGGGTTATATACAAAACAGGCTCTGAGGTCGAGGGTTTTAAGCCGGGAGACAGGGTTGTAGCAGCAAACTCCGCTCCCTGCGGAAAATGTTATTATTGCAGGCTGGGAGAGTTAAACCTCTGCGAGAACCTTGACCTGTTAAACGGGGCTTTCGCGGATTTTATAAGGATACCCGAGTTAATCACAAGGCAAAACCTTCTTCATATACCTGAGCACTTGACTTTTGACGAGTCAGCGTTTGCCGAACCCCTGGCAAATGTTGTTTTAGGGATTCAGAAAACCGGAATAAAGCCCGGTCAGACAGTAGGCGTGGTTGGGTTGGGGCCGATCGGCCTGATGTTTGTAAGACTGGCCAAGCTCAAAGGCGCAAGGGTAATCGCAGCGGGCAGGAATCCCTTAAAACTCAGGCTGGCCAGAGAATTCGGGCAAGCTGACGAAGTTATTAACCTCCTTGAAACCCCTGACCCTAAACGGGCATTTCTGGACTTAACCCCGGAAGGAAAAGGGCTTGATGCCGTTGTTGAGGCAGTTGGACTGCCGGAACTATGGGAAAAAGTCATAGACCTTGTAAGAAAAGGCGGGACCGTTAACCTGTTTGGCGGGTGCAAGTCAGGTACAACCGTAACCCTTGACACAAGGCGAATTCACTATGACGGCATAAAAATTATAAGCCCTTTTCACCATACTCCCCTACATTTCAGGGAATCTTTAAAGCTTATCAGCGATGGCATGGTTGATGTAAAAAAATTAATTACTCATAAAATGCATATATCAAGGATTGAAGAAGCCATAAAGCTTCATAATGAAGGTAAGGCCGTAAAAATAGCTTTAAAACCTTAATGAATATTGCCCTGTCTTCCGAAACTGTATTTGTCATTGCAAGGGCTCGTTTCGGTCGAAATGACGAAAATAAAATAAGCTATCTTTCAATTAATTTAAAAAACTCAGACATTTTAACATTTAGTGCTTTAAAGACATTTAAAGCTGTTGAAAGGGTCATATCGCTTTCAGCTCTTTCTATATTACCAAGGTATGCACTTGATATTTTTGCTTCAAAAGCAAGAATTTCTTGGGATATATTCGCCTTAGTTCTTAATTCTTTAATCTTCTTGCCAACATGTCTGCATAAAACTTTATTACGTTTGTGATTTCTTCTGCTCATAATAAAGATTTTGGTTTATAGCTTATATTTTATCAACAGAACCGTTCATTTATATATGAGTAAAATTCCTTTAAATAAAGGATTTTGTGTATTTATTTTTTTGACGGATACGAATTGTATTGCTAAAATGTTTTTAAAGGAGGTAGATTAATGAAAAAACGAAGATTATTAGTAGACTTTGATGGAGTGCTGAATAATTATACAGGTTGGAACAATGGTATTTTGCCCAATGCAAAAGAAGGTGCATTGGAGTTTTTGGCTGAACTGAATACTTACTATGATATTTATATTTTTACTGTAAGAAAACCAAAGTCTGTAAAAGTTTGGTTGAAAAAATACGGGTTTGAAAAATATATAAAAGAAGTTACAAATAAAAAAATTCCAGCTTATGCTTATATTTATGATAGAGGCATAAATTTTGACGGGGATTTTAATGAAATTCAGTAAACGACAAACTGTAGGGTGCGCACACTCCTTTTTTGTTTTTAATCTATGTTATAATTTGAATATTTATTTAATACAGAAAATTGGCTGGTACAGGCATTTATTTACTTTTATTTCCGCAATAAATGTTGCTTGCTTAGCTTGGCTTATTGGTAATTTTGACAAAAAAATTATTCAACTACTTATATTAAACACTTTTGCGATATTCTTTTTAGTCATAGCAAATATTCTTGTTATTTATGAAATAAGGAAATACTTAAATAAATTGAGGGATTAATAATGACACCTTTTGAATACTTTGCTTTAACATTTACTGCTTTTGCCATATTAAGGAATAAAGAAAAAATTCTTACACATTGTGTCATGCCGCACTTGATGCGGCATCTATCCGGTAAACATAAATGACATTGGTCGTTTATTGTTTTATTTCATGTATAGGCACTTAATCCGGAACATGCTCAAAAAGCTCTTCACCTTCATCATTGGATAAAAACAAAAAATATTATCGCCACGAGAAAAATCAGGCTATGAGGAAAATTTTATGGGATCATGCCCATGCTGCTAAAAAGGGTTTTGGACATATGCCCAAAACCCTTTTTATGCTTCATTTTACATAATGTGTTATTCGGAAGGAATCATGCTTAGATGAACAGAGTTGATTCCCCCACTCTTATTATTAGAATACATAGGAGTCTTTATATGTACATCCCCTTGGCTGTTAGTAAAAACACTTTCTCTAAGTCGTTCCAGGCCTGGAACTGTTTTCCGGCCTGGAACTGTTTTCCGGCCAAAAACTGTTTCCCAAGTATTACATGCTCTACCATAAGCATCTTCTATACATTCAGTTCTAACAGTTCTAACTTCTGACATAATCTTTCCCCTTTCCTAAATAATTTAACTACTACTGTACCTTTACCTTTAATGTTTTCTATATTTATATAAAAACAAAAGAGGGGAAGTAATTGTTACCTCAATGTTCATTACTTTTTATATATAGCCCTATTTGTGCCTGATAAGGCATAAAGAAACCCTCATGCTTGCTAAAATGCGGGCTATGATGAGCTATGAGGAAAAATGACGTGAAGTTTAGTAAGGAAGAAACAAAAAATTCTTATGTAAAATTTTCAAAAATATTCCTTATTAAATTTTTTCGGTCGAGCGACCGACCGAAGGGAGGGAAGCGAGAC
>JANQIY010000172.1 GCA_028281965.1 Candidatus Gastranaerophilales bacterium | reverse complement strand
AACTCGAGTTGCTAATTGCATGTATGCAACATTTACCAAAACCCACCCATGAATGAGCTACTGCGTTAGCTCCCGCTGTCGCGCACAGCCGCCCTATAGGTGGAAAAGAGGCTCCGCCGCGAAATGCGGACAGCGCCGCCTGCTTCTGTTAAGGACAGCGGAAAAAATTCTTTGGAACCGCGAAGGCCGCGGCTAAGAATTTTTGTAGTCTGATTTATGCTTAATTTCGTTATTCAAAATGCAGTAAACTTGCATTGTAGCGCTCATCCAGTTTTCTGGTAATGTTTGTGTCTATAAATTCGTGGACTATACCTTCAACCGTCAGGTAAACCTCTGTTTTATTCCTGATACAGCCGACTTTAGTTTCTTTTTTGTTTCCCAGTCCGGCATGCAGGTGGATTTTAGGTTCGTCGTTTTCATGCGCAAAAAGCCCGATTGCTATAATCTCCTTTGCGTCTGAAAAATTCCATAACACAGGGGCAGGGGGGTATTCCTTTTTTTCCGGGCCTAAAACAACATCTGTATTGGTAAGTGCGCCTATCAGGTAGATGATTCCTGATTGTATCTTCTCTTTCCTGATCAGCTCTTTTAGCTCAACCAGTATATCTTCTTCTGCCGCAAACTTTACGGCGAAAATTCTACCGGATTTTGCCTGTGTATATTCCATTGTTCCCTCCAGTATCGATTTAATACACAAAAACAGCGAAATTATCGCTGTTTTGAATTATAAAATTTTTTGCAATTACTTACGTATTCCGAGTTTTTTAATAAGCTCTCTATATCTTTCCACATCTTTGTTTTTAAGATAAGCAAGCAATCTTTTTCTTTTACCGACCATCATCAAAAGCCCGCGTCTTCCCTGAAAGTCTTTTTTGTTAATTTTTAAGTGCTCCGTAAGTTCTGTAATTTTTTGTGTTAAAAGCGCAATTTGCACCTCGGGCGAACCTGTATCGTTCTCGCCTCTTTTATGTTTTTTGATAACTTCATTTTTATTTGCCAGATTTATTGACATTTAGGAGTCCTCTAGTTGTTTTTTCGTCTACTTTAGAGAATATTAACATCTAAAGAAAAATTATCAAGACATCCTGATAATTTTTCTTTAGATGTTAATATAGGGTTGTACTGAGTTGCGTAAATAATTTCGAATTTGCACAACAAGCTTACTGCGGTGAGATAAAGCGGAAACGTTAATTTTAAATATTAGTGAAAAAATGAAAAGGTTTATAAGATTTTTAAGAACAAAAATTAAAAATCCTTATAGTGTTAACAAGTTAAAAAATTTAATTGAAAATACTGACCCAATTAAGATTATTATTGGCTCAGGCAGTATCGAGCAAGCAGGCTGGATATCTACTGAAATATACCTTCTTGATGTAACCAGGGAAAAAGATTGGGAAATGTATTTTAGCAAGCGCAAAATTGATGCGATTGTTTCCGAGCACGTCTGGGAACATTTAACAGAAGATGCGGCTTACATTGCAACCAATCTTTGTTTTAAATACCTAAAAAAAGGAGGGTATATCAGAATTGCGGTTCCTGATGGTTTTCATCCGGATAAAGATTATATTGAACAGGTGAAGGTCGGGGCTAATGCTCACAAAGTATTATATAACTATAAAACCCTGAAAAGTTTGTTTGAAAAAGCAGGTTTTGAGGTGGATTTGCTTGAATATCACAATGAAAATAATGAATTTATCTATAAAGACTGGCAAGAGTCCAATGGATTGATAACAAGATCAAAAAATCACGATTCCAGGAACCAAAATGGTAAAATTGTATACACTTCTATAATTTTTGATGCTTATAAAAAATAATCAAAAAATTTTGTAATGTAAAATAACGAAATTTTTAGCAGGTGTAAGCTTGAGTTTAGTTTTTATTTAAGATACCAGCTTTAAATGCGATTTTTTTACCGCTTTTCTATCTATGCTTAATTCCCCGATTCTATCGAGAATATAAGCCAGGTTATTTGAGTCGGGCTTATATTTGAGATATTTTTTGTAGTATCTCAGGGCAGAGGCTTTATCTTTTAGCTTATCGAAACTTATAGCAATTCCAAGATAGGCCCTTACATATTCAGAATCAAATTTCAGCAGGCGTTTAAAGGTTTCAATCGCCTTTTTGTATGAATCCAGCTTCATATACAGGCTTGCCAGATTATTATAAGATTTGGAATGCCCGGGGTTTTCCTCGATAATTTTTTTGTATTCTTTAATGGCTAAAGAGTTCCTGTTATCCATTTCATAGGTGTATGCGAGGTTAAACCTGGCTTCCAGGAAGTCGGGACATAACTTCAACGCCCTTTGATATTCTTTTATTGCCAGTCCAAACTCATAATCAATGCAATAGCAGCAACCTGTCTCAAAATACAGCTCTTTTTGGAACGGACTGAGTTTTTTTGCGTTATTAAAAGCGTCCATGGCATTTTTTACACAACCCGCCTGCTTGTAGGAGTATCCGAGCCCTGTGTAAGTATCAGGGTTTTTATCATCATATTTTAATGAAATAAGGTATTCTTCAATCGATTCCCAAAAGTAGTTCCTGATTCTTAAGGCATCCGCTTTTACAAGGTGGCGATAGGCCCTGTTTTGATTTTCTGTTAATGACGTATCAGCTTTATTTAAAAACTTTTTTAACTTTTCTTCTGAAAAGCTGTTATTTACAACAACTCCCATAAGTCCCCCGAGATGTTCTATAAATTTTAAATCCCTATTTTATTTTAAATTTATTATTGAAATATTGAATCGTTCTAAAGGTTTAAATTTTTTGTAAACAAAATTTAATATTTCATTGACATTTAATTATTTTTATATTGACAAAATTTAAATAAAATTATATATTTATATTCTTGGTTGTAGCTTTACTTAAAATAAAATAGGAGGCCAGACTGGAATTAAGTTTTTCGGTGTTATTTTTTCCATAATAGCTAATTTGGTTTGTCCATATTACTGTTTTTTTAGAGAAGAAAGTCATATTATTTAGAGTATTGTTTAAAACTTCATAATTGAAATCTGGAAATGGAGATCATTAAAGACCAAATTTTATTAGTAGAGGTTATGTATCTAGAACTAGGGATGAGGCTATTTATGCTAGAAAAAAACGGGTCATTTCTTTGCGAACCTTTCAAATCAGTTATTTCAGACGATTTTAAAAACGACAAAAACAGTTTTCTTTATGAACTTGCGCTCCAAAGAGGCAAAAGCAGGGGTTGGTACCCGGAAACCTGGACATTGCAGGACTATATGAAGCATATTTTTTGCAGAAATTTAAAGTCAGTCTACTAATGTTCATTAAAATTATTCATGCTAGAATATATATGGCCGTGCTACACGGGGAACTAGCGATGCCCTGAGCCTGCAATCGCTTTAGCAGGGTGGACAGCCTGCCGTGAGGCCGGAGTTGTTGCGGTCGGCAGTAAAATCTAACCGGTGAAGGCCTGGTCTGACGCGGCGGAAGATGGTGAACCTGGTCAGGGTGGGAACACAGCAGCCATAAGCCAAACCTTTCGGGTGTTGTCAGGTTGCCGGGTTGGAGGTTAGAGTTACTGTATCACGTGACTATTCCTGTCAAAGGTAGGGCACGGTCGCTAAAAAGAGCCGGAAAATCCGGCTCTTTTTGCATTTAATCCATATCCCGTTCAAACATAAACTTATCTCTTCTAAGGAAGAAACAAAAAATTCTTATGTAAAATTTTCAAAAATATTCCTTATTAAATTTTTTCGGTCGAGCGACCGACCGAAGGGAGGGAAGCGAGAC
>JANQIY010000171.1 GCA_028281965.1 Candidatus Gastranaerophilales bacterium | reverse complement strand
ATAGAGAATCGAAAAGAGGCTCCGCCTCTTTTCCACCTATAGGGCGGCTGTGGGTGGGTTTTGGTAAATGTTGCATACATGCAATTAGCAACTCGAGTTGATCGGATTATTAATAGTATAAATTAATCCTATCATACCGGTAGCCATAACTAAGAGAATCGCCACCATATTATTTCTTTTATTAATCCAGTGCTGAAATTCAAGATGTATTTTGTCTTTTGTCATTTCAATCTATATATAATCCTTCCCCTGGTAAGGTCATAGGGCGTTAATTCCACTTTAACCTTATCTCCCGGAAGGATTTTTATAAAATTTTTCCTTATTTTTCCTGAAATATGAGCAAGCACCATATGTTCGTTTTCCAATTTCACCTTAAACATGGCGTTTGGAAGCGATTCCACTATTGTGCCTTCAAATTCTATTGTTTCCTTTGACATATATACCTCAAGTAAGCATGTTAAATCAACACCTTATTTTGATTCTACACAGAACATGATATTTTACAAGTTTCGAAATTAGCTCTCAGGGTGTTTTGAGGAATTTAAATTATCAGATAGTTTGAGCTGAAATAAATTTAATCTTTCGAGAGTATGGAATTAAAACATTTTATAAAATTAACGCTCAATGTGTCTTTGTCAGCATAAATTCTTGCATAAAAAGCAAGAGCAACTATCTGCAGGACTAATGACGCTGCAATAACCATAATAGAAGTATTAAGCACATCCTGATCTGAAATAACACCGAAAGCTATTGCCATAACTATTACATGGTATCTTGAAGCTGTTGAGAAAAAGAACGCTCTTGAGTAATCATTTTTAAACATCAAATTACCGGTATAGTGACTAATTAAAAACATTAAAACATAAAAGATTACAACCGGAATAACTATTGACATAAGCTTTTCCGGGTCTGCTATTAACTCACGGGAAGAACTTGACGCTGAAACGACAAAAGTTATAATTAACAGCCCTATATTACTTATAGCAGAATTTAAAGGCTTAATAGACGCAAAAAACTCTTTACCTTTTCCGGAAATTATAAAGTTTCTTATGACAAAACCTATGATAAGAGGTATTAATACTGCAAAAGCAAGCTTTTCTATTATTATTAACCTATTAAATTCCGTTATAGAAGAAGTAAGGATTTTTTCTGCTATGACAGGCAAAAGCAAAGGTAATAGAAAAAACGTCATAATTATGCTGGTGCTTATTATTGCAAGAGCTAGAGACATATTACCCTTTGTATAGTTAGTCCAGTTAATTGTCATTCCACTGGTTGGCACAAGTGACATTAAGACTAAGCCAAACCAGATAGCCGGGCTTTCCTCCAGTAACAAAAATCCTATAAAATACGCAATTAGCGGGTAAATCAAAAGATTTAACAAACTTGCCATGCCAATAACTTTGTAAAAATGTTTAATTTCTTTCAAACCGTTTACGAAATCAAGATTTATAAAAACCGGGATTAACATTATATATAAAGCTATTTGCTTTATTAATTTTGCCTCAGGCAGGCTATTTTGTTGACCAAATATTAGCCCTGATACTATTACTAAAAGAATAAAATATACAACGTTTTTTTGAAAAAGCCTTATAAAACACAACATTTTTTTTAACCTATGTCTTCTTTTAAAATTAATATTTATTTTTAATTAAGTTTATATAAAAAATACTTATTATTTAATATAATGTAATTTTAAATAGTACTGGATAATGTAATTTTAAATAGTACTGGAAGGTAAAAATAAATGTTAAATCTTATAACTGATAACTATTACAATTTTTCTAAAGAAAAAGTTTTTGAAAAGTTAAAAACAAGCACTGCAGGAATATCACAAAATGAAGTACTAAAAAGGCTCTCTGAGTATGGTAAAAATATTCTGCCAAGAAAAAAGCCTCCGACTATATTTGAAATTATACTAAATCAGATTTTAAACCCGTTAATATACATACTTATAGCAGCTGCTATATTTGCTCTTGTAGCAGGAGATATTAAAGACAGCATATTTATCTTTTTAGTCATAATTATTAATGCAGGCATTGGAGCATTTCAGGAGTGGAAGGCGGAAAAAAGCTCACAAGCCCTTGAGAAAATGCTCAAGATAAATGCAAGGGCTATAAGGGACGGAAAAGAAATTTTAGTTGAATCAGAAGGTCTTGTGCCGGGCGATATTGTAATTTTAGAATCAGGCAATAAAGTACCTGCTGATATGAGGCTATTTGAAGTTAATAATGCCCGCATAGACGAGGCCTTGCTTACAGGGGAATCCGTTGCAATTGAAAAAATAATAGATGTATTTGAAGGAGAGTTACTGATAAGCGAACAGAAAAACATGGCATTTGCAGGTTCTGTTATAACTTCAGGAAGAGCAAAGGGTGTTGTTACTTCAACCGGTTTGAGCACAGAAATAGGAAAGATTGCGGAATCAGTTACTTCTATAGATACGTCTACACCGCCTTTGATAGTCAGGATGGAAAAGTTTGCCAAACAGGTGAGCATAATTGTTCTGGTTGCTGCCGCGGTGCTTGCTGCTATAGAAATATTAAAAGGCCAGCCCTTAAAAGAAGTGTTCTTTTTAGCTACTGCACTGGCTGTTTCTGCCATACCTGAAGGTCTTCCCGCTGCCTTAACAGTTGCCCTGTCTGTTGGAATGTCGAGAATGAGCGCTAAAAATGTAATTATTAAAAAGCTGAGCGCCGTTGAAGG
Source organism: Candidatus Gastranaerophilales bacterium (assembly GCA_028281965.1). GTDB lineage: Bacteria > Cyanobacteriota > Vampirovibrionia > Gastranaerophilales > UBA9971 > JANQEB01. The sequence continues at coordinate 2,924 of JANQIY010000171.1, read as the reverse complement.
CCTGGGAAGTTGTACAACTATAGCAAGCGATAAAACAGGAACCCTGACTGTAAACAAACAAACCGCTAAAGTTATCCGGCTTGCCGATGGCAGGTTATTCCATATAACAGGGGAAGGATACTCCGGCGAAGGGGATATTATAGATGAAAATAACAATAAAATATCACTGGGGCAGGACAATCAGCTGGATACTCTTATTAAATCGGGTGTTATAGCTAACGAAGCCTCTTTATATAAAAGCCGTAACGGATGGAATTCCCAGGGAGATGCTGTTGATATAGCTATACTTGCTCTTGGGTATAAGGCAGGTTTAGAAAGTATTTCAGATTTTAAAAACAGTTTAAACGTAATATGCGAAATACCTTTTGAATCAGAAAGAGGTTTTTCCGCAACTATTTATGAACAGGACGGCAAGCGAAAAATTTCAGTAAAAGGCGCTTTTGAAATACTGTCAAAAATATGTGAAAACGATACGGAAATTCACTATAATTATGTTTCTTCCCTTGCAAGGCAGGGATATAGGGTTATTGCCCTGGCAGAGGGAGATTTTAAAGATGATGCTGATCCTCAAAAATGCAATATAGAAGATATGACTCACTATACTTTAACGGGCTTTATTGGACTTATTGACCCTTTAAGACCTGAAGCAAAAGAAGCGGCTCAAAAATGCAAGGAAGCAGGCGTAAGGGTTATTATGGTAACCGGTGACCACCCTGAAACAGCTTATGCCATAGGTAATGAGCTTGGTATAGTCGATTCGAAAGAGCAAATAATGTCAGGCAAAGAGCTTTCTCATGAGAGTGATTTTAAGAAATTCATAAATAAAATAAACATTTTTGCCAGAGTCACGCCTATCCAGAAAATGGAGCTTGTACAAGCCCTTAAAGATACTGGCAATTTCGTTGCTGTAACCGGTGACGGGGTTAATGATTCCCCTGCGCTTAAAAAGGCAAATATTGGAGTAGCTATGGGTTCCGGGACAGACATATCAAAAGATGTGTCCTCGATTATTGTCACGGATGATAATTTTGCCTCTATTGTTGATGGAATTGAGCAGGGGAGGTTTACTTACGATAATGTAAGGAAGGTAATATACCTTCTTGTTGCAACCGGTGCGGCTGAAATTGTTTTATTCTTCCTTTCATTGATGTTTGGACTTCCAATACCTTTAGTAGCGGTTCAGCTGCTCTGGCTGAATCTTGTAACTAACGGCATTCAGGGTGTTGCATTAGCATTTGAGGCTGGAGAGGACGGTTCAATGAAAATACCTCCAAGAAATCCATCAGAAGGAATATTTAATCCTTTAATGATTAAAGAAACTCTTGTGTCCGGTTGCTTTATGGCGATAGTGGCATTTGGAGTATGGTTCTATCTGCTAAAAACAGGTTTTGAAGAAAACCTGGCAAGAAACTACGTCCTTTTATTAATGGTACTTTTTGAGAATTTCCAGGTATTTAACTGTCGTTCTGAAAAAACATCAGCATTTAAAATACCTCTTAAAAACAACTATGTGTTAATTATCGGTGTGCTTGGCGCGTTGGGTTTACATATACTGTCGATGTACATACCGGTAATGCAGGATATTCTTGGTGTGCAACCGGTAGACTTTGTTAATTTTGCTGTTTTGCTGGGATTAGCATCACTATTATTAATAACTATGGAAATATTTAAAGTTTTCAACAAGGAGAAAAAATATGAATATTAATAAAATTCAGGAGTTATTAGGGGATGAATCATCGTTTTTACTGGAACACAAAGCTGTTTTTCCAAAAGATAGCCTTTACCTGCCAGGCAGTAACTTTGTAGACAGAGTTTACTCACAAACAAACAGAAACCAGCAGGTATTAAACAATTTACAAAAAATGTTTGACACAGGCAGGCTTTCAGGTACCGGATATTTGTCTATTTTACCGGTCGACCAGGGCATAGAGCATACGGCAGGCGCTTCTTTTGCTCCAAATCCCATTTACTTTGACCCTGAAAAAATAGTTGAACTTTCTATGGAGGGGGGATGTAATGCTGTTGCGAGTACTTTTGGCGTGTTAGCTTCAGTTTCAAGAAAATATGCTCACAAAATACCTTTTATTGTAAAAATCAACCACAATGAGCTTATGACTTACCCTAATAAATATGACCAGATACTGTTTGGTTCAGTAAAAGAGGCCTGGAACCTCGGGGCTGCTGGAGTTGGAGCTACAATATACTTTGGTTCCAAAGAATCAAACAGGCAGATTATAGAAATAGCCCAGGCTTTTGAAGAGGCACACCAGCTTGGTATGTTTACAGTTCTGTGGTGTTATACAAGAAACAGTGAGTTCAAAAAAGACAAGGATTACCATGTTGCAGCAGATATAACTTCACAGGCAAATCATCTTGGCGTAACGATACAGGCAGATATTATCAAACAAAAACTTCCAGAGAATAATGGCGGTTTTAATGCCATTAAATTTGCAAAAACACATCCTAAAGTATATTCAGAACTGTCTTCTGAGCATCCAATAGACCTTTGCAGGTATCAGGTTCTTAATTGCTATGCCGGCAGGGCCGGGCTTATAAACTCAGGTGGCGCATCCGGTGAAAATGACCTGGCACAGGCAGTAAAGACTGCCGTAATAAACAAAAAAGCAGGTGGAATGGGTCTTATTTCGGGAAGAAAAGCATTCCAAAGACCAATGAATGAAGGAGTAGAGATATTAAATGCTATTCAGGACGTTTATCTTGAAAAAGAAGTAACTATTGCTTAATGATTTTATCTTTTGCGTTTCAGAATTATTTTCAGCAAGGGTCTCGGGACTTGTGAAGCTATCCGGCCTGCTTTTTATTGGTCTAAGGAAGAAACAAAAAATTCTTATGTAAAATTTTCAAAAATATTCCTTATTAAATTTTTTCGGTCGAGCGACCGACCGAAGGGAGGGAAGCGAGAC
>JANQIY010000169.1 GCA_028281965.1 Candidatus Gastranaerophilales bacterium | reverse complement strand
GTCTCGCTTCCCTCCCTTCGGTCGGTCGCTCGACCGAAAAAATTTAATAAGGAATATTTTTGAAAATTTTACATAAGAATTTTTTGTTTCTTCCTTATTCCCATCATGAGTAGTTAAAAAGGAGAGGAAGGGATTCGAACCCTTGTGACCCGAAGGTCCATTCGCTTTCGAGGCGACGCCAATCGACCAGCTCTGGCACCTCTCCCTGTATTCCTTTTTCAAGATTTTACATTTAGCAAAAAACTATATCAAGTTTTTCTGGATTTTTGCTGTTTATAATGGTCTTTAAGCTGAAAAAGCTCTTATTGCAGGACTTCATAGTTAAGAAAACGGCTTATCCAGGTAAAAAGCGCCATTAATTCATAAGGTTTGGGGATATACAAATCAACTCCCGTATCAAGGATTTTTTCCTTATTACAGTCAACCGTAGAAACAATCACTTTAATATTGGAATAGTTTTTCTTGATCATCCTGCAAATTTCCAGCTCTTTATCAGCATTTTCAGAACTTGTATCAAAGACAACCAGCGCAGGTCTTGTTTTTTCAACCATTTCAAGGGCCTGGTCAGTAGAATTTACTGATTCCACATTGTATCCCTGCATTTCCAGCGTGGTTATCAAAAGATATGAAAGAGCGGCGTCGTTTTCAACAATCAATATTTTTTGTTGTTCCTCAACCCGGTTTTCTTTTCCGGTAATTTTCGGCCTATCGCTGATCCAGTAAGAGCCGGGACTGGACTTTGCAAGCCTGTGAACGCTTATTGCGCTATTCATAAGCGATTCCACGCTATCGAAAGTTTTGTGCAGGTTTGAGACAATACCTATGTTTACCGAAGCAAACGGGATTCTTCTGCCTATTTTTTCATCGCCGTCAATTATAAGATAACCCCGCTCTATATCTTCATTTGTATAAAATTTCTGTGACACCATATCAAAGGAATAGCAAAGGAAAACAGCTATTTTTTCTGCCTTTTCCGGTGATGTAAGCACGATAAAAGTTTCATTCCCGACTTTTCCCAGGAAATCTTCGTCACTCAGGGCGGTTTTTATAATGGCAATAAATGTCTGCAAAAGCTTATCGGAAGCGATATACCCGTAAACTTCCCTGTATGGGTTGAAATTAGCTATATCAATATACATAAGCGCATATTTTCTGGATATTTTGGCTTCAATATTTCTTTTTAGCACACGATAAGAAAGGTTTGCAGTGGGCAATTTGGTTACAGTGTCCGTTAATTCTTCAATATGTCTTCTTAAATGGGCGAAAACTCTTAAAGAAAGCTCGTTTTTATCTATTGATTCATGCTGATAATCATCCGCGCCCGACTTTAAAATATCTATTTTTTTATCGATACTTTCTATATCTGATAAAACCATAATAACAGGCCTGTAAACCCTGGTTTCTGATCTTATTCTACCGCAAATGCCCGCTATATCCTCTTTAAAGTTATCATTGAGCAAAATTAAATCAGGTTCGTATTTTTTTATAATTTCGGAAGCATCAGCAAAATTATCTGCTATCAAAAGATTTATAAAGGAATCATCATTAATAATTCCTTCTGTTAAAGAAGATTCACTGCCTTTTGAGTCCAGTATCAATATATATTGCGATGAAAACATCAGTTGTTCTCCTGAAACCTTTGTTGAGTATGAGTTTCATAGGATATAGCCGGCAATATCACCTTAAATGTTGTACCTTGATCGTTGCTTTCTGCAGTTATATCTCCCTTCATACTTTTTACAAGCGATTTTGTAATGTACAACCCCAGCCCGGTACCCTGGACTTCACGGGTCAGCGGGTTATCAATGCGTGAAAACTTGGTGAAAACTTTGGATAAAAATTCCTCAGGAATACCGACCCCCTGGTCTTTAACATTTACCTGTACCCTGTCAAGGTCATTTTCCGCAAACCCTGCTTCAATACTAACAGTAGTTCCGGGTTTAGAGTATTTTACCGCATTATCCACCAGGTTCATCATAACCTGCTCGAGCTTATCAGCGTCAGCCCAGGCAGAAGGCAGGTTAGGAAGGATATTTACCTCGATTTTATGCTCTTTTGACTTATGACTCAGGTTGTAAAGTACTGATTCCACTATTTTTTCTATTTCTACAGCTTTATAGATTGTTTTTGAGTCCTTCGCTTCCAGCTTGGAAACCGTAAGGAGGTTCTCAACAAGCCGTGTGAGCCTGTCTATCTGGCTTTTAATAATGCTGATAAACCTTATTTGTTGTTCTTTTTTCAGGTTGTCCCCGGCATTCAAAAGCGTATCAGCAAACCCTTTTATGCTGGTAAGCGGCGTTCTCAGCTCATGGCTTACCGTACTTACAAAATCAAGATGGGCCTGGTTTAAAAAAGCAATTTCAGAAAACGGGATTACCAGGTAAATTATGTTATTGGAAGCTGTCATAGACTGACTTACTCTGACACAAACAAGCTGGTCGTCTTTATCTTTTAATTCACCCAGCTGGAAATCGGATTTTTTTTCCTCAGGCTCTTCCACTTCATGGCAAACTGCACAGGTTTCCTTTGAAGAAGGCCTGATTACCTCAAAAACTTCCATTCCGACAAGTTCTTTTCTTGTGTAGCCGGAAATTTTCTCAAAATTCCTGTTTACTTCGATAATATTATTTTTATCATCGCAAACCGCAACGCCTTCAGGCAAATTATCAATAATTTCCTTATAAAAATCTGTCCGGGTAAGCATTTTATCCTCCACTTCCAATTATATCAGCTTTAAAATATCATGAAAAACAGATTGTTTTTTCTCTTTAAAAACAAATTTCTTTTCTGCTGAGCTGCTTTCTAATTACAGGAAGGATATCATTTATAGTTTCTTCAATATTTTTTTCCACAAGGCATCCGGCCGCAAGCTTATGCCCGCCGCCGCCAAAATAGCTTGCTATAGTGCAAACATCCAGCCCGTTACTCCTAAAGCTGACCCGGGTAGTTTTTTTCAGGGTTTCCTTAAAAACAAGGGCAACTTCAAGCCCTTTTATTTGACGCATGGATTCTGTTATCCCATCAATAAAATCGTCTGAAGCTTCCAGGTCATCAAGCGTGTTTCTGGTTATTATCCCATAGATAATTTTTTTATCATTAGTTACTATGGCCTCATCAATTACTTTAGCGTGAAGTTTTACCATAGCAAGGGATTTTGTTTCATAACAGTTTTTGTAAATCTCGACAGGGTTAGCTCCGGCATCAATTAAATCGGCGCAAACACGCAAAGTTTCCGGTTTTGTGTTTTCAAACTTGAATCCTCCCGTGTCTGTCAATATGGCGGTATAAATATTAACGGCGATATTTTCTGTAAGCCTGGCTTTCAGAGGCTTCATTAGTCTATAAACAAGCTCTGCCGTAGCTGAAGCGCTGATATCTATCAGGTCAATATCCGCAAAACCTTTATTGGTGGGATGATGGTCTATAGATATTGTTTTTTTTGCGTTATTAAAAAGTTCCGTTGCATCCCCAAGACGGTCTTTATTTGCGCAGTCAACCGAAATTCCCAAATCATAGCTGTTATAAAGAGATGGGTCTCTAATCGTCTTAAATTTATCAACATCAGGCAAATACCTGTAAATTTCAGGGACATAATTTGTAATTATATTATCAACAACTTCTATGTTATCCAACTGTTGAAGAATTCCCCTGAGCGCAAGCGCAGACCCGAGAGCATCACCGTCCGGGGCTATATGGTGAAAGATTATAACTCTTTTAGCCTTTTTTATTTCATTGACTATTTTTCCTGTAATATCAGATGTATTCATTATCTCAATTTCTTAAACCGCATTTTATATGAAAAAACATAAAAATTTTACCACAGACAAGATTCTAAACCAATTACCAATGACCTGAGCCGCCATTAAGCCGAATTAGTCAATTATATATACTAACTTTCGGTTTCAGCAGCGGGCTCAACCGGCTCAGCGTCATCTGCAGGCGGTTCATCATCCTTACTTAAAGAGGCTTCTTTATTTTCAGGGGATTTTTTAGTCTTATCAACGGATTTACTTGCTTTTTCAAATGTAATTTTTTTGCCGTCAAGCTTAAGCTTAATTGTATCGCCTTCTTTAGCAATTCCGGTAAGCAATTCTTCAGCCAGGGCGTCTTCAATTGTTTTTTGAATCAGCCTGCGCAGTGGTCTTGCGCCATATGTCTGGCTATAACCTTCTTTTGCAAGATGATCCTTGACATCATCAGGAATTTCAATTCCAATTTCCTGGCTTTTAACCCTCTTGATAAGGTCATTGAGCATAACATCAACGATTTGCCTGATTTCTTCCCGGGTAAGATGGGAGAAGACGATGATATCATCAAGCCTGTTAAGGAATTCAGGACGGAAGGCTTTTTTCATTTCTTCCATGACGGTATCTTTCATCTTGTCATACCTGTCCATTTCCTCGTCTTCGGCGACAGCAAAACCTAATCTTCCGCTATGTTCGATATTTCTTGCGCCCACGTTGCTTGTCATAATGATGATTGTGTTTTTAAAGTTAACGACGCGTCCCCTGGAATCGGTCAGCCTGCCGTCATCCAGAATTTGCAGGAGCATATTAAACACGTCAGGATGAGCCTTTTCTATTTCGTCAAAAAGAACAAGCGAATAAGGCTTTTTCCTGATGACTTCCGTAAGCTGTCCGCCCTCATTAAAGCCGACATACCCGGGAGGTGATCCGATTAACTTGCTTACGGCGTGTTTTTCCATATATTCAGACATATCAATCCTGACTATATTGTCCTCTGAGCCAAAAACAGCCTCTGAAAGCGCTTTTGCAAGTTCTGTTTTACCAACCCCCGTAGGCCCGCAAAATGCAAAGCTTCCAACCGGCCTGCTGGGACTCTTAAGCCCCACACGGGCTCTTCTTATAGCTTTGGAAATGGAGACAACCGCGGCATGCTGTCCGATAACTCTCTGGTGAAGAATGTCTTCGAGCTTGAGAAGTCTTTCACTTTCTGTCTCTGTAAGCTTCGTAACAGGAACACCTGTCCAGGTGCTTATGATCTCAGCTATTTCCTCTTCGGTTACAACCGCCTTGTTTGCTTCCTGCTCGGTTTTCCATTTTTGGGAAATCTCCCTGATTTTATCTTTAAGCTCAGCCTCGGTATCTCTTAGCTGGCTTGCTTTTTCAAATTCCTGGTTCCTGATTGCGTTTTCTTTTTCCTTGATAACAGCCTTGAGGTCTTTTTCGACTTCCTTTCCTTCCGGCGGAAGAGAGCTGGCCCTGAGCCTTACACGTGAACTTGCCTCATCTATCAGGTCAATAGCTTTATCCGGCAGGAACCTGTCGGTAATATACCTGTCAGATAACTTTGCAGCCGCTTCAATGGCATCATCAGAAATGATTAGCTTGTGATGCTCTTCATACTTCTGCCTTAAACCCCGCATAATCTCTATACTTTCTTCTACGGAAGGCTGTTCTACGTATATTGGCTGGAACCTCCGCTCCAACGCAGCATCTTTTTCCACGTGTTTTCTGTATTCATCAAGCGTTGTAGAGCCTATAACCTGCAATTCCCCTCTTGAAAGCACAGGTTTAAGGATGTTTGCTGCGTCAATCGCGCCTTCTGCAGCACCGGCGCCTATTAACGTATGCATTTCGTCAATAACAAGGATTACGTTTCCCGCCCCGCGGATTTCATCCATTATTTTTTTAAGTCTTTCCTCAAATTCCCCACGGTACTTTGTTCCGGCGACTAAAAGCCCCATATCAAGCTGGATAAGACGTTTATCTTCAAGATGTTCAGGGACTTCACCGTTGACGATCCTGATAGCCAAACCTTCGGCTATGGCTGTTTTACCAACGCCCGGTTCGCCTATAAGCACAGGGTTATTCTTGGTTCTACGCCCGAGGATCTGGACAAGCCTTTCAATTTCCGTTTCCCTGCCTACTACAGGGTCAAGCCGCTGTTCCTGGGCCGCCTGGGTCAGGTTTGTGCCGAATTCATCAACTGTAGGTGTCTTGCTCCTGCCTCCCTGGGCTGTACTGGCAGGTGCGGCTCCCGTACGGGTTTCGCCGAGCATCCTGATTACATTGCTTCTGACCTTGTTAAGATCAACTCCCAGGTTCTCAAGAATTCTCGTGGCAACGCCCTCTCCTTCCCGGATTAAACCTAGTAAAAGATGCTCTGTCCCTATATAATTATGCCCTAACTGTCTTGCTTCATCCCATGACAGCTCTAAAACCCTTTTTGCCCTTGGCGTAAAAGGAATTTCAACAGCTACAAAACCGGATCCCCTTCCGATGATTTTTTCTACCTCAACTCTTGCGTCTTTAAGGTTAACACCCATAGCCTTAAGTGTCTTTGCGGCTATGCCGGTGCCTTCACCAATTAAACCCAGGAGAATTTGTTCCGTTCCAACAAAGTTATGACCAAGCCTGCGGGCTTCTTCCTGCGCAAGCATTATTACTTTTATTGCTTTTTCTGTGAAACGTTCAAACATAAAACTCTCCTATCAAAATATATGCAGAAAAATTATTTTTTCTTTTTTAATTCTACAATACAAAAGTGCTTCTTTTCAATAAAAAACATATCTCTCTATATTTAATATCGGCAACCAGGTTAAATGCTTGACGTTTTTTCGTCATACCGATCTATCAAAATAATTTCATTTTATGATCAACCCGAGTCGCGAATTAGCCAAAAGCAAGGATATGACTATGCAATTTGCGACCCGGGTTGATTACTTTTCAGGAGTACAATAAAATACCTGATCCATTGCAGGCAATTTTTTTAGCTCAGAAGTTTTGTAATTTTTAATCAGATTTTAATACGGGAAAGAAGATATTTAAGTGTTAACCTCAATAAAGCCTTATAATTTAAGCCAATATAACCAAAAGAGAGATAAAGCCGATACTACTCTTAACAAGACATGCAAAAAATCCTGTAGAAATGAAAATAAATTACCACTTAGCCTTTCTTTTGGGGAAAGGCTGATAACTACAAATCCGAACGTAGCACCTGAACCTTCCGATTTTATCATTGACCTTGAACTGCCTGAGCCGATAATTTATAAACATAAAGACAGGAATACTATAACATCCGTTAGTATAGACAACCATATAGACGAAATTGACAGGGCAAAAGGAAAAGTAGAAGGAAGAAATGAATGGCGGGATTTTATCATCTGGAGAAATAACCGTTGCAGGTTAAATGAAAAATCCGTAGGGATGGTAATGTTAAAAGACAAACAAGAAAACAAAGTTACAACTTTAGAAGTAACAAGCTACAAATTTACAATAAGAAATTCTACATATCAGGACTTTTTGTTGCGCACTATGGATAATAAATTGAGAGGGTATATTTCATTAAGCATACAAAATGACGGCAATGAACCTTATATTCTTATCAACAGGCTGATTTCTTTTGACGATAATATTAGCGGTATTGGTACAAACCTCTTGCAAACTGCCATTGAGGCAAGTCACCTAAAAGGTTGCAAAGGAAGGGTCAGGTTAAAAGCAAAACATTTTACAAAAGACGATAGCTCTCCTGTAGGTTTTTATTATAAAAATGGGTTTAGAGCAGTGCAAGATGGTCTAAATCCTCAAATTCAGGAACAATTAGATGATGAGGAACAGTGTTCTTTAGATAATATTGATATGCATTTACCCGGGGAAAATATTCAAGGCTGGGGAGAAAAAATAAGGCAAAAGCCTATACTTGAGATCACAAAAATTGCTCTTCAAAAAAACAGGAATCACTTAGGTATGATAACTCCTTCACATAAGGCAGGTAGCTCATTAACCCGAATCACGAATTAGCTTAAAAGCAATTATAACAAGGTTTTAAATGGAGTTAAAATTTAAATTTTCAACATGAAGCAGACTACAAAAATTCT
>JANQIY010000109.1 GCA_028281965.1 Candidatus Gastranaerophilales bacterium | reverse complement strand
CTTCGGTCGGTCGCTCGACCGAAAAAATTTAATAAGGAATATTTTTGAAAATTTTACATAAGAATTTTTTGTTTCTTCCTTAAAAGGACTATCCGGGCTATTTTGAGAGAATAAACGTTACCGGGCCGTCATTTACGAGGGACACGTCCATCATTGCCCCGAATTTGCCCGTTTTTACCGGAATATTTTTTTCTTTTACCAGCTCAATAAATTTCTCATAAAGAGGAATTGCAACATCGGGCTTTGCCGCATTGTCAAAGCCCGGGCGTTTGCCTTTTTTACAGTCACCGGCAAGCGTAAACTGCGACACGACCATCATTTCCCCCTGGATATCGATAAGGGAGAGGTTCATTTTATTGCTTTCATCCTCAAAAATACGCAGGTTAGGGATTTTATCCGCAAGAAACTTTGCCTGTTCCGCGGTGTCGTCTTTTTCTATACCCAGAAGAACAAGTATTCCCCGTCCGGTTTTGGAAAATAATTCGTTTTCTATTGTAACTGAGGAGTTTTTTACTCTTTGTATAACCGCAATCATTTATTTTATGTTAAAAGACCATTTATTTTTTCTTATGTTATAGGAACTCCTTCATAAGCCCTATTTACCCATCCCAAAGAAGCGGGTTTTGCTGATAGTCTTTGAGTGATCTTGACTGTAATTTGTGTAATTTTGTGTCCATTTTGTGCAATTCTGACTCTTCTTTGTACAACTCGGGCTCCGCCTTGTATAGCTTTTTGTACAACTCTGGTTAAATTTTCTCCCCTGGCAAAGTTTACGCTTGTTCTGTTTTGAGAAGTGTTATTTCTTACATAACTCGTGTTTACCCTGCCTTGTAGCTGATTTATCACTGTAGTTTCTCCTTTTGTTTTTTGTGATAAAAAAGCATATCTAAAACACAAAAAACAGGAAATCTTTTTTATATACGTACTTAAAGAATCTTTATAATATTCCATTTTTAAGGTATACCAATTTCAATAGATAATCGTTTAATGCGAGCAATCTGCAAGCACGGAAAAGGCTTCCTCGTAAATGACATTGGTCGTTTATTTTTTTTATTTGCCGGATAGGCTCTTACAATTTTATTGAATTAAAATAATCGCAAATAAGTTTTTCTTTACTGCCCGGTCTTAAATAATGTAATTTACTTTTAAAAATGCTTAAAACCGTCTCAACAGGTGTGCAGGAAAGTTTTTTCCTTAATTCCGCCCTTTGTATTAACAACCTGTTATAAGCAATGTTATAGTCATCGCTTTCGTTAATTTTTGTTTTCAACTTATTTAAAACACAGGTAAGATAATTAATGGAATTTTCAATCTCTTGCTTTTTTTTCATCTATTAATGAAACCTCTGCATAAAATTCTTATCATTTTAATTTTTGTATTGTGGAAAGTACTTTAATGTTAATAGTCATTAAAAATAGTATATTATTATTTTTTCTATTAAAATAATAATATATCGTGATAGAAATTTATTCCTCTAAATGGCCGAAGCCTCAGCAGGCATTGAAGTATGCGGACCGGGCCGTAAAGCCTTTATAGATTAGGATGTATGACTTAATTAAGCTAATTTTAGTGTGCTACACTAAAAGAATTATATTGGTTTATACCGATTTCAATAAATAATCTTAAAGTGAAATAAATTAACGTAAATCGGTATGGCGAAGCAGGAGCGACGTTTTCTTAATGTCGGGCTTTGCCGGCGGCAGCGGGAGCATAGCCTCATTCATGCCCGATTTTAAGAAAAC
>JANQIY010000107.1 GCA_028281965.1 Candidatus Gastranaerophilales bacterium | reverse complement strand
GTTTTCTTAAAATCGGGCATGAATGAGGCTATGCTCCCGCTGCCGCCGGCAAAGCCCGACATTAAGAAAACGTCGCTCCTGCTTCGCCATACCGATTTATGTTAATTTACTTCATTTTAAGATTATTTATTGAAATCGGTATATGAATATTTTTTCTTATACTCATTCAAAACAGATTTAATCTGGTCTTCTGAGAGGTCAAACCATTCCTTATAATAGGAAGCGACTGCAAAATAGTAGTCACTGCTTACTATTGGGCAAATAATATTGTCTACGTCCTTTTTAATTTTTAAATAAGCCTCGCCAGAGCTTACAGGAACAGCGACGATAAGGGATTTTGGGGTTCTTTTTTTAACTGTATTTATGCCTGCAATAAGCGAATACCCCGTAGCAACACCATCATCAACTATTATGACGTCTGATCCGCGAATTTTTTCGTCATCAAGCCCACCGAAAACATCTTTTCGGTGTTGTATTTCAGTAACCACGTTTGCCGCTATTTTCTCAATTTCTTCCTCTCTTAACCCCATATAGCTAACAGCAGTTTCATTAAGGACTTTTGTCCCGTCCTCGGTAACCGCCCCGAATCCATATTCGGGATTCCCCGGAGCCGGAAGCTTTTTGACGGCCAGCGGATTTATAGGTATCTGTAGCCCGTCTGCGATTCCCTCTGCAACCTGCACTCCTCCCCTGAGAATCGCCAGGAGATAAGGAGTTTTCAGGTTTAATTTTTTCAGCTCAACAGCAAGAGTTTCTCCTGCTGATTCTCTGGATTCATAAATTTCGCTTTTTGGCATTTCACAATCCCATTTAATTTTTGACTACCAGTTTAGCCGTAAAAAAATTTTGATTCCACCTGCTTATTATTTACTCGCTTGTGACAAAAAAGACAATTTTTTATTAAATGTAAATTGACAGTTGGTTTGAGATAAATTATCAGTCCCCCCCTGGAGGCACTAAATAACTCGAGTCGCGAATTGCATGTATGCAACATTTGCCAAAACCAGCCCATGAATGAGCTACTGCGTTAGCTCCCGCTGCGCAAGCAAATATTGCTCAGTCATATCCTGGCTTTTGGCTAATTAGCAACTCAAGTTAATTAATCAATGCAATCATCCGGAACCTAACAAGTGTTATTAAGGACATATTATATGATAGTTTCAATAATTAAATCGGGAATTTTTACAGGTTCTTTTGATAACTCATAAGCATTTGCAAGTATTTCTCGCGACTTTTTCCCTTCTGTTACGGAATTAGCGTAAATTGTCGCCAGGATATCGCCATTATAAACTTTGTCACCAATTTTTTTGTTTAAGAATATACCTGTATTATAGTTAATGGAGTCTTCCTTTTTATCCCGGCCTGTTCCGAGAAGTTTTGCCGCATTAGCGACTTCAAGGGCATCAAGTTTGTTTACATATCCCGCTTTCGTGGATTCCAGAGGGAAAGCAAATTGTGTTTCGTATAATTTTTCAGGATTTTCAATGAAATCAACATTTCCTCCCTGATGTTTGACTATTTCCAAAAACTTTTCATAAGCCCGGCCGGTTTTCAGGAGTTTATCCAGGTTTTTAACCCCTTCTTCAATAGTTTTTACTTTATTCGCCTTAAGCAACCCTATGGCGGAAAGATAAAGACATAATTCCTTTAAGTCCTCAGGCCCTTCATTTTTAAGGATTTGAACAGACTCAAAAACCTCAATACCATTTCCTATGACATTACCCAGAGGTTGTTCCATCGAGGAAATAACGGCGCTCATTGTTTTTGCCGACCTTTTTCCAATTTCCGCCATTGTTTCAGCGAGTTTTTTTGCTTCATCAAGGTTTTTCATAAAAGCCCCGCTCCCGCATTTAACGTCCAGGACTATGATATCCGACCCTGCTGCCAGTTTTTTGGACATAACTGAAGATGCAATCAATGGAATACTGTTAACAGTAGCTGTAACATCCCTTAGTTCATATAGTTTCTTGTCCGCGGGAGTAAAATTCCCTGTCTGGGAAGCGATAGCCGCACCAATTTCCTTTACTTGCCCTATAAATTCATCCATTGCAAGCGATGTCCTGAAACCGGGGATAGCTTCCAGTTTATCGATTGTACCTCCGGTAAAACCAAGTCCCCTTCCTGAAAATTTTGCTACCGGAATACCGGATGCCGCTAACAAAGGAACAATGATCAGGGTTGTTTTGTCGCCAACCCCTCCTGTACTATGCTTATCTGCCACATTTCCTCCAAGCGCGGTTAGATCAAGCATATCGCCGGATTTTGCCATTGCCCGGGTAAGCATGGCGGATTCCTCAAATGTCATTCCCTGAAAACAAACGCTCATAAGCCAGGCTGATATTTGATAATCAGGAATGCTTTTATCTACGGTTCCGTTGATTATGAAATTTATTTCTTCTTCCGTATGAACCCCGCCGTATTTTTTAGCGGCGATTAAATCAGTCATTTTCATTGTGATTTAATTATATCAAAAGATTTTTTGAAAAATTTAACAGGAAACAGTAGAGCAAGGATGTCCTGAGAGTTTGTTAAACAAAATCAGGTAATCTTCAATTTCCCTGGTTGTCAGGAATTTTTCCTTAACGATCTGTTTTCCGGCTTCTCCCATTTTTTTTGCGATATCAGGGTTTTGTAAAAGGTAAAGCGTCTTGTCAGTAGCTTCCTGGATATTGGAAACGAGGAAACCATCAATTCCATCCTGGATTTGGATTTTAATTCCGCCTGCTTTACCGCCAATAACAGGTTTACCTTTCCAGAGAGCTTCGGTCACGGTCAGGCCGAACCCTTCCCTGATGGATTTCTGCAACACAACGTCAGCTGCGTATTGAAATGCTTTTACACCAACGTCCCCGACGTTATGAAAGTTGGTATAAACGTTGAGGTCAAAGTCTTCACCGGCTCTTCTCATTACCCTGTCATAAATAATCCAGCCTTCAGGGTCATCGTGAGCCATACTTCCTACCAGGACAAGCTGAACACCTTTTATTCCCTTTTTAACCTGTCCAAACTTGATATTTCTGTAAATATCAATGATTCCAAGCGGGTCTTTCCAGGGGTCAAACCTTGAGACCTGTACCATTAAAGGCCTGTCGGGATCGACATTATAGCTATACATCAGGTTATTAACCTCTTCTTCGGACATTTCGCTGTTTTTAGGGCTCAGCGGGTCAATTGAAGGGGGGATAAATGTCAGGTTTTTAAAATCAGCGTCCTCTTTGACAAATTCCTCAAGAGTGAAGATTACAGCGTCATAGCTCTGGATATACGGGTTAATAAAGTTCCAGACGTCAAGGTTTGGCTCGGATGTGTCAATATGGCAGCGCCAAATCCATTTACCTGTAGGAGCTGTAATATAGTCAAGTATTGCCAAAGGCTGCGGGTCATGGACAACAACGTAGTCATAACTCTCAACTATCGCCCTGGCATTGTTTTTTACTGTTTCAAGGTAAATATTTTTCTGGTCTTCCGTGATAGTCCCGGGATGGCCCTGAAGGGTATTATGGAAAAGCTTTGTCACCTCATAAAACTCAGAATTTGCCCTCATTACATACCAGTCAACACAAAGTCCAAGGCTTTGCATAACAGCTACCTGGGTTTTAAGAAGTTCTGCAACCCCACCCCCGTAAGCAGTTGCGTTTAAGTGTAATACTCTCTTGTTTTGCAATGGTGCAGCAAGTTCTTTCAGTCTTTTAACCTTGTCTTCCCCTATTATGGGAATATAGTCATCTACAGACTTTGGAATCACCCTTACGGCTTGCATAATTTCGTTAGGCATAGCTTGAACCCCTCTTAACTCTTATTAAATAATTTTTTAACCTGCTTTATCCGGAAAGGACAGGAAAGTTTTAGTATTATATCTTTATAAATTACCCTGTTCCGGACAAAATATTAATTTCACCTAATATAATTTTAAGATATTATAGAAAAAAAGTTAACAAAATTTATGTGTTTTCGGAAATTTTTTTTGAATTTCAGGCAGTAACAGGAAAAACAGTTATGCAAAAGGATTTATTTGGCGTTATATTAGCCGGCGGTAGCGGAAGCAGGCTATGGCCATTAAGCAGGGAGCTTTACCCGAAGCAATTTTTAAGCTTTTCAGAAGATAAGACTCTTTTACAGCTTACCTATGAGCGGCTGGAAAAATTTACCTGTCATGAAAACATAATAACTGTTGCAAATGACAAACACGTAGCCGGAATAAATTACCAGCTCCGGGAACTCGAAGAGGATTGCAAATACAACGTTATCGGGGAGCCTGTCGCTAAAAACACAGCTCCTGCCCTGGCTTTGGGTAGTTTCTTCATCCAAAAAAATCTTAAGTTTGAAGATAACCCCGTTATAATTGTTGCTCCTTCCGACCACCTGATAAAAGACAATAAAAGCTTTACTGAGGCTGTTCTTGAAGGGGCTGAAATCGCAAGGCAGGGATATATAGTCACTTTTGGCATAAAACCATCATCCGCGGAAACCGGTTACGGCTATATCAAGGTTTTACCGGAACAAAAAATCGGGACAAAAGGCATAAAAACCGATTGCTTTAAAGAAAAACCGGATTATAACGCTGCCTTAGAGTATGTAAAATCCGGAGAATACTTCTGGAACAGCGGAATCTTTATGTTTTCGCTTTCAACCATAATGGAGGAATTTGAGAAAAGAGCGCCCGAAATTATAAACAAAATCAGGGAAATTGACTTTGAAAACCCTGATTCATGCCGGGAAATTTATGAACAATTGCCGTCAATTTCAATTGATTACGCTATTATGGAAAAATCAGACAAAATAGTCCTTATTCCTGCTGAATTTGACTGGAATGACCTTGGCTCGTGGGAAGCTATCTATGGCGTTTCAGGCAAAGATAACCGGGCTAATGCTATCAAAGGTGATGTTATCGATATAAATTGCCAGAATTCACTTATTTACAGCTCCTCAAGGTGTGTTTCAGCCATAGGGGTAAGCGATATGATTATCGTAGAAACCCCTGATGCTGTTCTTGCCTGTAACCGGAAAGATTCACAGAAGGTTAAGGAGGCTTTTGATGCTTTAAAAGCCAAAAATAGCGACTTATATAAAACGCATAAGACCTTAAAAGAAACCTGGGGCAGTTTGATAAACCTGCAAAGCGGCTCTGAAACGAGCATTAACAAAATAATTATCCGCGCAAACCGGGAATTTTTTCCTAATCCTGCGGGTAAAAACTTAAAACATTATTACATAGCAAGAGGCTCAGCAGTTTTCCGGCTTGAAAACAGTGAAAGGAAGCTGGAATCAGGAAAAAGTCTTGATATAAAAAATGAAAGCCTTGTTT
Organism: Candidatus Gastranaerophilales bacterium; assembly: GCA_028281965.1. Taxonomy (GTDB): domain Bacteria; phylum Cyanobacteriota; class Vampirovibrionia; order Gastranaerophilales; family UBA9971; genus JANQEB01. The sequence goes on along the minus strand of JANQIY010000107.1, from coordinate 6,601 downwards.
CTATAAAAAATTCTGCTTCTGATGAGCTGGAAATTATTGAAATTACTAAACATATCTAACTCAAGCTGCTAATTGCTTAGTCATATCCTTACTTTGGGCTAATTGACGACTCAGGTTACCTAACCTTTGAGTAGTACATAACCGCTTTTTTCAGGATAGTTACAATCCTGCCGTTTTCTTCCTGCAAGTGAAAAGCATTTTCGTCATGCCAGAGGATCTTTCCTGATAATTTATTATCGTTAAACAAACAGAATTCTACGATGCATTTTTCTTTTATAAAATTTTTAATCTCAACCGAACTTGGCCCTTTTAGCTCTATCATCTAAGGTTCTCCACGTTTAACCTGTATTTGCTGATACTTTTTAAGGTTTTTTTAAAGCAAAATTTTAAGAAACCCTAAAATGCATTTACTTTTTTAGGACTTTTACTTTTTTTTTGCTGCGTCGTTGAGTTTTTTGATAACTTCCTCGGTAATATCTTCCCCGCCGACTATAACGCTTTGTTTGTTTAAAACCATATCCAGTTTTTTGCCGGAAGCGGTTTGTTTAATTTGCTCAAAGACTTTATCTTCAACTTGCTGCCATTTTTCAGCCTGTTCTTTTGCAAAAGCATTTCTCTTAATATTAAACTGTTCGCTTAATTTTTCCTCAATGTTTTTCTTTTCAACAGGGGAAGCGGATTTTTTTATTTTTTCCTGCGCTTCAACAACAAATTTTTCCAGTTCAGCTTTTTTTACGTTAAGATCAGCAGAAACCTCCTGGGCAAAAGTGTAATTTTCAAGTACCTTTGTCAGGTCTACTACTCCCGTTTCCTTCGCATAAGCTGCTGTTGCTTGTGAGAGCGTCAATACGGCGCAAATTAAAGTTGCAATTAAAAGTTTAAAAATTTTCATTATTTTACTCCTGATTTCATGGTTTTAAAAAATTATACACTGCTAAAAAATAGAAAAATATATTTCTTATTTTTATTATACCTGTTCAACATGAACTACCAATTGGTATTTTTTCAGAGTTCCATTTTCCTGAACCGGAGTTGGAAGCCGGTTCATTCCAGTACAGCGCCGCATTTTCCGCAAAAAGAAAACTCTTCGGGAAGGTATTTCTGCCCGCATGTCTTGCACTCTTTTAAGTTGGCCCCCCACATTGTCTCTGAAACCCTTCCTGCTTTGGCTTTCTCTCTGATTTTCATGTAGTCGGGCTCTCTTTTTTCTACAAATCCCTGCATTCCTTCATGAGTTTCCAGTGAGGAAAAATGCAGGCTAAGCCAGTCTCTTGCGTGGCCTATAGTCATATTCCAGCCAAAATCTTTCCAGAAATTAAGCTGCTGGCGGGTATAGCGCATACATTCCGGAAATTTGTTTATTAGCTTGCCTGAAATTTCCCTGACCTTCTCATCAAGCTGGTCTTTAGGGACTACGAAGTTAACCAGTCCCCATTCCAGGGCTTTTTTAGCGGGTATGGGCTCATTAAGGAACAGGATTTCCCTTGCCCGCCTGTCTCCGACGAGAATCGGCAGGAACTGGGTTGCTCCGCCTGCTGCAACGCTTCCCACGCTTGTGCCCACCTGTTTTATAACGACATGTTCAGCTGCAACCGCAAGATCGCAGGACATGTTGATTTCATTGCCCCCGCCTACTACCATTCCGTTAAGCCTTGCTATAGTCGGTTTGCCCGCATTGCGCAGAAGGTCGTGAAATTGAGTGAATACCCCCATCCATTTCCAGAAATCACGGGGTTTTTTGATAAACTCCGAGGCATACTCCTTAACGTCGCCGCCTGTGCAAAATGCCTTATCTCCCGCTCCTGTTATGATGATAACCGCGGTTCCGTCATCCCAGACCGCATCCTGAAGGGCAGTTATCATTTCCTGCAGGGTTACTATACTGTATGCATTGTAAACCCGGGGGCGGTTTATGGTTATTGTTGCCGTCCAGTCTGATTTTGTATAGATAATTTCCGAAAAACTGAATTTTTCAGGAGGGATAGAGTTAAATTGTTCCATATTTTTCACCCGGTTAGCGATTATAACTTTTAAAAAATATAGCATATGAACCCGAATTAATTAAGCTTTTTACTTTAGTTGTGTTAAAATTTAAGCTGAAAAACCTTTGTAATAAGTAGTAAACAAAAAATTTTGTATGTTTAATAAAGTTTTCAAAAAACCTATATAAAAGGTGTTAATTTAAATATATTCCGGAGAAGGTAAATATGGCAGAAGGAAAAGTTGAAGATAAGCTCTGTTTCAGAACATCAGCCGGGCTGAGAAATGCTCTTTTAAAAAAAGAAATTTCCGCAAAAGAGCTTGTTGATGAGTCTTATAAAAGGATTGATGAAGTTGATGATAAGCTAAAGGCATTTATCTCCTTAACAAGGGAATCAGCTTACAAAACAGCTGAAGAAGTAGACCAGAGAATAAAAATAAACGCGGAACTGCCTCCTCTTGCCGGAATTCCTATTGCCATCAAGGATAATATGTGTATGCAGGGGTGTAAAACAACAGCCGGCAGTAAAATTCTGGAGAATTTTCTCTCTCCTTACAATGCAACAGTAGTCAAAAGACTTGAAGAGAACCTGATACCCATAATAGGCAAGGCCAACCTTGATGAATTCGCCATGGGCAGCTCAACTGAAAACAGCGCTTTTAATGTAACCGGAAACCCCTGGAACCCCAAAACAGTCCCGGGCGGAAGCTCAGGGGGCTCAGCTGTGGCGGTTTCCGCAGGGGAAACCGTAATTTCCCTGGGGTCTGACACAGGGGGAAGTATCAGGCTTCCCGCCAGTTTCTGCGGAGTTGTCGGGATGAAGCCCACTTATGGCAGAATTTCCCGGTTTGGGCTGATTGCGTTTGCCAGCAGCCTTGACCAGATTGGCCCTATGGCAAGGAATGTTGAGGATACTGCCCTGCTTCTCCAGGCGGTTAGCGGGCATGATCCTATGGATTCTACCTCAATTGACCGGCCTGTCCCTGATTATACCGCCACGCTTAAAGAGGACATCAAAGGACTAAGGATCGGCGTTATTGCGGAAATGCTCGGGGAAGGCATTAATCCGGAAGTTAAGGATGCCGTTAATGCCTCGATAAAAATGTATGAAGAACTTGGCGCTAAAATAGAAGAGGTTTCCATTCCTCATACAAAATATGCCATAGCAACATATTATGTAGTGGCCATGGCGGAAGCCAGCTCTAACCTGGCGCGGTTTGACGGCGTGAAATTTGGTTATAGAGCCCCTGATACCGACAGTTTAATGGAAATGTACACTAAAACCCGTGCAGAAGGCTTTGGAGATGAAGTTAAAAGAAGAATTATGCTCGGGACTTACGCTCTCAGCTCAGGTTATTATGATGCTTACTACAAAAAAGCCCAGCAGGTGAGGACTTTGATTAAAAAAGACTTTGACAGGGCTTTTGAGCAGGTTGACCTGCTCCTTTCCCCGGTTTGTCCGACTACGGCTTTTGATATAGGCTCAAAAACCGATGATCCCTTAAGTATGTACCTCATGGATATTTGTACGCTTATGGTGAATCTGGCGGGGCTTCCGGGAATTAGTGTTCCCTGCGGTTATGATTCCAAAGGGCTTCCTATAGGGTTACAGTTAATAGGGCCTGTATTATCGGAAGAATTGATGCTCAGGGCTGCTTATAACTTTGAGCAGGCAACGGATTTCCATAAAAAACACCCGCAAATTTGATAAACAACTCGGGTCGCCAATTAGCCAAAAGCAAGAGTATGGCTATACAATTAGAAATTCGAGTTAATAAGCAAAAAATTTGTTTATGCTATAAATGTTTATATGAATACTCATATTACAAGCAAAAAACAGGTTCCTTTAGCGGAAACTTTACGTCCAAAGACACTGGAGGAGCTTCTTGGCCAAACAGAAATTATAGAAAAAGGTTCCCCGCTTTATAACCTGATTTTCTCCGGTCATTTGTTTTCCATGATTTTGTGGGGGCCTCCAGGCTGTGGGAAAACGACTTTTGCAAGGTTGTTGTCAAAACACTTAGACTGTGTTTTTACGGAATTAAGCGCGGTTAACTCCGGGATAAAAGATCTCAGGAGTGTTATTGCTGCAGCGGAAATAGAGCTTGAAACCACGGGAAAGAAAACGCTTGTTTTTATCGATGAAATCCACAGGTACAGCAAATCCCAGCAGGATGCGATTCTCCCGTACGTTGAAAAAGGAACAATATTTATAATCGGCGCAACTACTGAAAATCCGTCGTTTCAGGTAATTCCGGCGCTGTTATCCAGAACCCAGACAATTGTTTTTAACAGGCTTAATGACGAAAACATCCTGAGCATAGTAAGAAAAGGTTATACATACCTGATAAACACTTATGGAAAAATAGAGCTGGATCCTAAAATCGGAGAATTTATTCTCAGGTATTCTTCAGGAGACGCCAGATCAGCTTTAAACCTGGTTGAGTACTCATATTTTGCCTCTTACAATGAAAAAAAGCTGACACTGGAGGCAGTAGAAAAACTGGCACAGCAAAAGGCCGTAAAATATGGAGTCCAGGAACATTACGACCTGGCATCAGCGCTTCAAAAGAGTATTAGAGGCTCAGACCCGGATGCTTCCGTCTACTGGCTGGCAAAGATGATAGCTTCCGGGGAAGACCCGCGTTTTATAGCCCGCAGGTTAATAATCACCGCGTCAGAAGACATAGGAAACGCTGATCCCGAAGCCCTGAACGTTGCATTAAACGCTTACAGGGCAGTAGAGCTGACAGGGTTTCCCGAGGGAAGAATTCCTCTCTCTATGGCGGCTATTTATCTTGCACGGGCTCCAAAATCCAATGAAACAATCAAAGCTATAGATAAGGCGCTTGAGGATATAAATAACGGCAATGATTTTTCACCGCCTGCACATCTCAAAGACTCCCATTATAAGGATGCTCAAAAATATGGGCATGGAAAGGGTTATGTTTACAGCCATAATGATCCTGAAGTGAAGCAAAACTTCCTTCCAAAAGAGCTTTTAGGTAAAAAATATTGCGGCTAGGCATTTTAAGGATGGACGAAAAAAGCCGGGGTAAATCTATTACAGCGAAAGCAGAACTGCAAGGTAACCCCATTCCTCTAATTTTACTAAAAAGGAGTAATTGTTTCTTTAAGCCCCGGGACGGAAGATTTTCCGTCTTTTCCAACGAGACTCACTCCCACTGATCTTTCCAGGTCACTGAAAGCATTTTCATAGTCTATAAGCGCGTCAAAATAATTACCCATAATTAGTATTCTTGCTTTTTCCGCCTTTAAAAGGTCGATAAAATGAACTTCTTCCTGAAGATATTTTTCTCTTACGGTATCAATTAAGTTTTGCATTTTAGGCAGGTATTTTTCCTCATAATCAAGCAGGCGTTGTTTTGTAAACTCGTACAGTTTATAATTTTCACTTACTTCCAGTTTTGTATTTTTTATAATAGTTTTTCTGGCTTTCATAACCTGTTCAATTCTTAACTCTGCTGCATTAATTTGTCTTTTTTCCAGTCCTAAAATCGGTAACTCAATATCGAGACTGATGAAAACGCCATATCTTTCATTCTTAAAATCAAGTCTTGTCCCGGCAGCTGCGATAATAAGAGGCCATAAGTTTGATTTGGCAAGAGCTTTTAATAGTTTTTCAAGCTCGAGCTCTTTTTCATTTTCAATTATTTCGGGTTTTTTTCTTAGAGCAATTTGAATGAGCTTTTCTTCATTCAGGCCCTCTTTAATCTTAAGTTCCCTGGGATTTCCGAGGTTAGTTTGACTCCTTATTTCCTCTCCCACAAGTTCTTCAAGGACAAGCCGCGCTTTTTCCACTTCAATTTTGGAATCTTCCAGATTCTGTGTAATATTGATAATTTCTCCTTCTGCAAGAAGTTGTTCAACTTCTGAAAGGGATTCAGTGTATTCGTTGCTGTGTAAAATAAAGTCAAGAGAATCTTTCAGGACTTTTATTCTTTCCTGGTTAATAAAAACCTGGGTGTAAGCATCTATAACCCTGTCTTCCAGGTTTATAACCTGTGCGCTTAATTCTGCTTTTTCGAGTTCTACTCTCATATCCCGAATTTTTTTTCTTATTTTTCCCGGCCTGCCTGTTTCAAAAGGTTTTTGTAAACCAAATTCATAAACATCTTCAGAAGGCTGGGTATCAAATAGGAAAAATGGGTTTAATTCTATGGCAGAGGATAAAACTTCCTGTCCCATAACTGAAATTTTTCCTCTTTGTACTTGAATATCAGGATTACTTCGTATAGCGGATGAAATAGCCTGGTTTAAGAACAAAAGACCCGTTCCCTGCGTTTGTGCATATATACATGCAGGAAAAAACAAAAAAAAATTATTGATAATATAATTGAAATTTTTTGGGGTTTCATTACTTAAAACTTGCTCACAAAAAATGTTCCTAGTTTTCAAGTATTGATATAAAACCTGATTATTCAATTCCCTTATAAAGTTATTCATTAAGTTATAATTATCAGAATAAATATTTCTAGAAGTATTTTGCATAACTTATTTTGGCAGGGTCTTTCAATTCTGGAATTAAAAAAGATATGTCATGCCGTGCTTGACACGGCATCTAGCCAACTTTTACTTATCGCGTATCAGCATTAATTG
>JANQIY010000058.1 GCA_028281965.1 Candidatus Gastranaerophilales bacterium | reverse complement strand
CTCGCTTCCCTCCCTTCGGTCGGTCGCTCGACCGAAAAAATTTAATAAGGAATATTTTTGAAAATTTTACATAAGAATTTTTTGTTTCTTCCTTAAAACTTTCAAAAAACTACCCGCCATGAATGAGTCTATGCTCCCGCAGCATGAATGAGCTACTGCGGTCGCTCCCGCTAACGCAGAGCTACCGCGCTTTTTTATATAGATTCTTGAAAATTTCAGGATACGTAAAAACTTTTTCAACTTCCCTTATAAAAGTTTTCTTATTATATAAAATTCATACCCATATTCGTTTGAATATTTATTATATAAACCCATTTCAAAATATTGTTCTTCAATTACTTTATCTGCTTCTTTTCCATACTTTTCAGCAATTTTTGATAAATTTAACTTTAGAGGGTTATAGTAATTTTCCCAGGCGCTTACAGGCAGAGTAAAATGATTTATTGTTTCAAAACCCTGATTCTTTATAATTTCTAAATTCTCATTTACTGTTTTCATTGTAGGATAGTTTTCATTCCAATATTTTTGAGGTTCAGATGAAATTTGATCTGTTAGCCAGCTACATTCAGTTATAGCAAAATACCCGCCTTTTTTAAGGAACTTAGACCAGTCCTTCAATCCCTTTTCAAAGCCATAAATATATATAGAACCTTCCGCCCATATAATATCAAAACTTTCAGGTTCAAAATCAAGTTCAAACATAGACTTTTTGAGAGTTTTAATTTTATGTGAAAGATTTTCTTTTTCTGCTCTTATTGTTAAGTCATCCAAAAACTGCTGAAAAATATCAACAGCAGTAATTTCGCAATCAAGGTTTCTTGCCAATTCAAGTGTTTGCATACCTGAACCACATCCAACATCAAGGATATCAGGTTGATGAGGAATGTCTTGCATTGAGAGTAAGGCTCTTTTTGTCAGTTCATTATCTCCCGGACCTTGCCCGGGTAATCCAACATTAGCTTCAACAAATATCTCAAACTCTTTATCATTCATAATAAGTGAAGTATAAATTAAAATAAAACTTATTTATAGGCCTTAAAAAATAGGATTTATTTTATTTCATCTAAAGCCTGAAGAATTTCATCAACGTGACCTTTAACCTTAACTTTATGCCAGCTTTTCCTTACTATTCCTTCTCTATCGACAATAAAGGTTGAGCGAATAACTCCCAGGAAAGTTTTTCCATACATTTTCTTTTCTCCCCAGGCACCGTATGCTCCAAGTAATTTATATTCCGGGTCTGATAGAAGGATAAAATTAAGGTTATGTTTTGCCTGGAATTTTTTATGGCTTGCGGCGCTGTCAGGGCTAACTCCTATTACTACAGCTTTAGAAGTTAACCTGTTAAAATTATCCCTGAAATCACAGGCTTCCTGAGTGCATCCGGGAGTATTATCCTTGGGGTAAAAGTAAAGAACAATGTTTTGACCTGAAAAATCAGCCATTGAATATGACTTTTCATTTCCCTCAGCATCTATTCCCTGTAAATTAAAATCCGGCGCTTTTGTATTTATTTCAATCATAACTACCTCTTATTTTTCATTAATAACCTCAAGAAATGCTTTTCCGTACCTTTCCAGTTTACTTTTTCCAACTCCTGAAATCTGCCCCATTTCAGGTAAGTTTCTCGGCATTGCAGTTATCATATCAATCAGGGTGCTATCGTGGAAAATGACATATGGAGGCACGTTTTGTTCTTTTGCAAGGGATAGTCTCAGTTCTCTTAATTTCTGGAATAAGGCATTGGATTTTGGATCAGTAAATGAAGTGCGTTTGCGGGGTTCTGCCTTTTTAGTTTTAGATGGTTTTTCTTTAATTGTGTCTTTGCGCAGGAATATTTTTTCCTGTCCACGAAGCACTTTATTTGAGCTGGAAGTTAATTTGAGCGCGCCAAATGCCTCCAAATCAACATTAACAAGTCCTAATGCTATGATTTGCCTGAAAATTGATTTCCACTGGAATTTTGAATATTCCCGGCCTATTCCAAAAGTACTTAATTTATTATGATTAAACCTTTTTATCTTCTCATCTTCTTTACCCGTAAGAATATTTATAATATGAGTTGCGCCAAACCTTTGTCCTGTACGGTAAATACAGGACAATGCTTTCTGGATCGCAATTGTACCCTCAAACCCGGTTACGGGCTCAAGGCAGGTATCGCAGTTATTGCACTTGCTAACGGGTTTTTCTCCAAAATAATCCAGTAATACCTGTCTTCTGCAGTTCATGGTTTCAGCATAACCGATAAGGCTGTCGAGTTTTTGATGCTCAATCCTTTTATGCGTCTCATCAGCCTCAGATTTATAAATAAACCCTCTTAATTTAACTATATCTTCTGCCCCATAAACCATCCACGCGTCAGACGGCAATCCGTCACGACCTGCCCTGCCGGTTTCCTGATAATACGCTTCAACGCTTTTGGGTAAATCCATATGCGCTACAAACCTGACATCCGGCTTATCAATACCCATTCCAAAAGCGATGGTTGCAATCATAATTACTCCGTCATTTTTGATAAAGTAATCCTGATTGCGCTTTCTTACTTCCGCACCAAGCCCCGCATGGTATGGTAAAACATCATAGCCCTGGTTTTTAAGCCATTCAGCTATTTGTTCGACTTTGCTCCTTGATATGCAGTAAACAATTCCTGAGTCGTCTTTGTGTTCAGTTTCTATAAAATTTAATAGCTGCTTTTTTTCATTATCCTTTGGCATTACCCTATATCGAATATTGGGTCTGTCAAAGCTGGAGCTAAATACCCGGCCATTTTCAAGCCTTAAATGCTTAATAATATCCTGCCGGGTAAGCTCATCTGCAGTCGCAGTAAGGGCAATGCGGGGAATACCCGGAAATATGCCTTTAAGTTTTGCAAATTCAGTATATTCCGGCCTGAAATCATGCCCCCATTGGGAAACGCAGTGGGCTTCATCAATTGCAAATAGAGCCGGCTTGCACCGGGTTAACAGCTCTAAGAATCTTTCCGTATTAAGTCTTTCAGGAGAAACATAAACTATATCCAACTCTCCTGCCTGCATTAATTCCTCGGTATATTCCGCTTCACCAGGGGATAACGTGGAGTTTAAAACACTTGCTTTTATCCCAAGTTGTTTCAAGGCTGCAACCTGGTCCTGCATCAGCGCAATAAGCGGGGAAACAACAACTACAACTCCATGCATACATAAAGCCGGAATCTGGTAGCATAAAGATTTCCCTCCGCCGGTTGGCATTAATATCAATGCATCATTGCCCTTGATGACATGTTCAATTATTTCAGCCTGCTGACCTCTAAAGGACTTATAGCCGAATACCGTCTGTAAAATATCAATAGGTTCTTGCTGAATTGTTATTGCCATAGGTTAATTTTAACCGAAATTATATATTTTTCTAGCATTCAGTCAACGGTTCAGGATGACAAAATGCGTAAGAATTTTTTAATATCTCTCTCCAATTCCAAAGGTAAATCTGCCTTTTTTATTCCCTTCTCCAACAGCGGTAAGCGGATAGCCATAATCAAACCTCATAGTACCAATATAAGGAAGAGGAACAATAATTCCGGAACCTATTGATATGCCATATCCCGGATAATTGTACAAAGCGTTTGTTATTGTTTCATCAAAGAGCGTACCAGCATCAATAAAAAATGCAAGTCTTAAATCCCTTATAATTTTATAGTTTAAAAACCTGGTTATAAAAGGAATGGGTGTTCTAAATTCGGCGCTTGCCATCATAAACCCTTCGCCAATACCGACATCTCCTTCCCTGAAACCTCTGATAGTGTAAGGTCCTCCAAGCCTGAACGCTTCAAATTCCGGAATTGTGCCGATTAACTTGGTACCAAGTTTTCCGCCTATTGTTATGGTAGATTTTTCTCCGACCGGGAAAAATTTTCTGGCGATGAAGCTGGATTTTCCAAACGTTTCCGAATTTCCAGAAATAGCAAAGTATTCATTAAGCTTGGCGGATGCGTACCAGCCGTCAGTAGGGTTAATAAGGGCGTTTCTCGTATCATAAATCAGCGAAGGCCCAACGGAAATGAATGTTCCTCCTTCCAGCTGTTCTGCCCTTTTTACTATATCAATATTTTTTTTATCATAAATCCTTGTAATTTCGTCCAGGTCACCTTCTTCCATGTTAATATCCTGAATTCCAATACCCATACTGACCGCAAGGTTAGGGACTTCCTTTACCGGTCTTGCAATCTCTATTCTTGAGCCGATCCTTCTTTCCATGCTCAAAGGTACCTGAAAGCTTGCCATGTCATTTACAAAAGCGCTGACCTGCAAGGAGTTAAGCGTTTTGTTAAGCCTTGGTTCAATGAATTTCAGTTCAACCTGCAGAGGTGATTCATCAAGAACACCTGAATTGTTCAGGACGTTACCGCTGCCCGCCATAAAGCTTGCGCTTATTTCCTGGCCCAGTCCCCTGAAATTATTGTCAAAATACCCTACCTGGCCAAAAAAACCTGTTTCGGTATCAATTCCACCGCCCAGTGAAACCGAACCCGTTCTTTTTTCATCAACTTCTATAGACAGCTTATATTTTGACGGGTTTTCCTCGGAGGGGGATATCACTCTCCTGACATCTGAAAACGCCTGGGTGCCGAAAATCCTGGCCATATCCTGCTTTAATTTTAATTCGTTATATACATCCCCGGGTTTTACAGTAAGGTGTCTCTCTATTACAAAATCCTTTGTTTTTATATTTCCGGCAAGCTCAATTTCATCTATAATACCTTCGTTAATTTCAACATTAATGACTCCATCCGGGTCGTCCTGGACTTTTACCACTCTTGCAAGGATATAACCCTGCTCCGTATAAAGTTTTTCTATCAAATTAATTGAACCGTTAATTAGCGTGATATTCTGCGGCAGCCCGACCTGGTTTTCAAGCGCCGGCATGATTTCTTCTGACTTGATAACATCATTGCCCGTCAGGTTAAACCCGGTAACCGGAACATTTTCCTCTACTTCAACATGCAGGGTGATTCCCGAGGGGTCTGCTTCAGGAATCGCTTTAATCCTTTCAGTAAAATATCCCATATTATAGATATTTTTAAGCTCGTTTTTTATGGAGTCCCGGTTAAACTTAACACCCGGTTTGATATTCATCTCATTAAGAATTTTTTCCTTGGAAACAAGGCTATTTCCTCTAATTTGAATGTCTTTAATGGTAATTGCCTCGTCATAAGTCCTGTTTTGCTGTATATTCAACTGTTCAGGGTCAATTTTCTCAGCTTCGGTAAACTGTTTCTCCTCTTGCTCTTTTTTTTCCCGCGCAAAACAAATACCGCCGGCAAAACAAAATATCAACAGTAGCAGGCATAAAAATAATTTTTTACAGGTTCTATTATTAAAATTCATCCTAAAAGGTACACTTTACTTATAACTTTATAAATTGTCTATATTTACTGGCTCTTAAGGGTATTAATTTTAGTATAGCTGAAAAACAAAAGTTACAAAATGTAAAAATATAAACTCAGGTTTTTTTCATTTTCTACCAGGATTTCCAGTCTATATTCTCCGGCTGTCCAGCCTGAAGAAGGTTTCTTAAGCGGAATAAGCTCATTTTTTGAGCCTTTCACAGAAAAAGTTGACGAGTTCACCTCCTTTTTTTTATTTTCGGAATTTATATGATACCATTTTGCACTTATACCGGTGTTGTGAGGAGCTTCAATGATTTCCAGCGAAGCGAATATTTCCAAGGCATCTGCCCTGATGAAAAACTTCGGGCATAAAGCAAGTTTTTTCTCGGGAATGACTTCGTCCGTAACGGAAACCCTCCCGATTATTCCCCTGCCGATAACCGGTTCAGCATAAGAATTAGCTTCCTTTATGATCAGGTTAATCCTGTATGAATGAGTTTCTGTTAAGAGATACTTATAAAGAGCCTTTAGAGCTTTTTTTCGGTCTCCGATTTTTTCATAAGACTTACTCAAGTAATATAAGGGCTTAGTCATAGTCGTATCAAGGGCATAAGCTCTTTTAAGATTATTTATTGCCTCTTTATACAAACCTTTTTTATAATAAGCTTGTCCTAAATAAAATAGCCCTACCGGGTTATTAGGATAGCGGATAATAAACTTTTCCAGCATTAGGATTGCTTTTTTAATTTCGCCGGCACGCATGTTAATTACAGCAAGGTTAAGCATATCATCGCCTTTCATCGAATGAAAACCCTGTATGACTTCATGGTCTGTCGGCGGGGTGATTTTCACCATGTCTGCCGCTTTATCTTCATCACAACCGTTTAAAAACAATGATATGCTTATAATCAAAAGAAATAAAAGTAGATTATTTTTTATATTTTTAATTATCATAACTTTTTAATATTTCATATTTTTAATTCTATATAACTCGAATTGCTAATTACATTTTTTCAAAATTCCTTAAAACGCTCACCCTCCTCATCCTTGGAGGAATGAAAAGGCTCCGGGTGAAATTGAGCTGCAATGCCCGCAACCTTTTCCAGTCCATATACGTTTTGAAAAAATTTTGCAATTTAAAATAACGAAATTTTTATAGATGGCAACTTGAGTTTTATATACTTCCTTTTTAATAATTTTTTGTAAAAAATGCAAAATAGTTACAATACTTTATACAAAGGCCAATAAGGAAGAAACAAAAAATTCTTATGTAAAATTTTCAAAAATATTCCTTATTAAATTTTTTCGGCCGAGCGACCGACCGAAGGGAGGGAAGCGAGACCA
>JANQIY010000023.1 GCA_028281965.1 Candidatus Gastranaerophilales bacterium | reverse complement strand
GAAAAATTTGCTTTATGTTCTTGACTTTAATCACACAATCTTCGCAAACAAATGTTGCATAGTCATATCCTGGCTTTTGGCTAATTAGCAACTCAAGTTATTAAACTTAAAAAATATTTCAAGTATAATTTTTATAACCAGCTCTGGAGAGTGTCGTGCTAAAAAGGTAAAAAATAATGATAAACAAGTACTTATTGGAAATTGGAACGGAAGAGTTGCCGTATAAGTTTATTTCTTCGGGACTCAAGCAACTGAAAGAATTATTTTCCGACAGCTTAAAAGAAAATAGAATTGAATATGCCGATATAAAAACTTATGGAACCCCAAGAAGATTATGTGTAGTAATAGAAGGGATTTCAGACTCCCAGCCCGACCTTGTAAAAGAGATAAAAGGCCCCCCGGCCAGAATTGCGTTTGATGAGAACGGCAACTTAACGCAGGCAGGTGCGGGATTTGCAAAAAAACAGGGATTAAACCCGGAAGATTTAGGCAAAAAGAGCATAGATAATACAGAATATCTCTGGGCAGAGGTAAAAGAGTCCGGCAAGCCCACTGAAGAAGTTTTAAAAACAATTGTCCCGGAGCTTATACTCAAACTTCAGGGCTCGTATTTTATGAGGTGGGGAGAGCTGGAAATCAAGTTTTCCCGCCCAATCCGCTGGTTGGTATCGATTTTTAACGACAAGGAAGTAAAAATTCGGCTGGAAAACATTGAATCCGGCAGGGAATCCCGGGGCCACAGGTTTTCTAATCCTTCCGGAACCGGGATTCAAAGCCCGGACACTTACCTTGATGATTTATACAAGGTTAAAGTTATTGCCGATGAAGATAAAAGACGGCAGGAAGTGGAAAAACAAATTATCGAAGCCGCAAAAACAAAGGCAGGAGAGGCAAAAATCAATTCCGAGCTTTTGAATGAAGTAACAAGCCTCGTGGAATGGCCGACCCCTGTGGTGGGAACTTTTGACGGGAAGTATCTTGAGGTTACGCAGGATGTTATAGTTTCGGTGTTGGCTTACCACCAGCGTTATTTCCCGGTGTATGACAATCAGGGTAAGCTTTTAAACTACTTTATAACCATAGCTAACCATGACGATACAAATATTGAAAATATCAGGAAGGGTAACGAAAAAGTTGTCACGGCAAGGCTGGATGATGCTATTTTCTTCTATAAGGAAGATACTAAAATGCCTCTGGAATCAAAGGTCGAGGGGCTTAAAGGCGTCACTTTCCAGAAGGGGCTTGGTTCAGTTTATGATAAAATGCTCAGGATCGGCGAGATTGCAAGTTTTATATCGGAAAAACTTGGCTTAAGCCCGGAAATGAAAGAAAAAATCCAAAGAACAACCTATCTTTGTAAAGCCGACCTGGTAACAAACCTTGTGCGGGAATTCACTGAGCTCCAGGGAACAATCGGCGAGGACTATGCCGGGTTAACCAATGAGGATCCGCTGGTGTGCAAGGGAATTAAAGAACATTATATGCCGATTTCAGCGGAGGGTGAGCTTGCCGAAAGTCAGACCGGCCAGGCCGCCGGGATTGCCGATAAAATCGACACTATCTGCGGAGTCTTCGCCCTGGGCAAAATCCCCACGGGTTCTGCCGACCCGCTTGGCCTTAGAAGAGCGGCCCTGGGGATTATCAACACGCTGATACATAAAAATATTCAGCTAAACCTGTCCGGTCTTGTAGATAAAGCGGTTTCAACACAGTCTGTCGAGGTTGGGGATTCCCAAAAACTTTCTAAAGATGTAAAAGAGTTTATTATACAGCGTTTCAGGATTTTATTAAATGAAAAATATAAATATGACATTGTAGATGCTGTTTTACAATCTCAAGACCCTCTTTTAAACCTGCAGGACGCCATGCAAAGACTGGAAATTATATCCGCACTGGTTAAAAAAGACTCCTATAAAGCGTTTCATGAATCCGCAAACAGGATTCAAAGGATCATCAAAGGGCATGAAGTCACGGGATTCCCGGATGAAACTCTTTTAAAAGATGAAGCGGAACAAAAATTATGGGAAAAAGCAAAAATCATACCGGAAGAACAGGACTATTCAGGGCTTATAAGCAGCCTTGAGGAGTTGATTCCTTACATAGAAGCGTTTTTTGACAATGTGCTGGTTATGGACAAAGATGAAAAAGTTAAACAAAACCGCCTGGGTCTTTTGGGTTTTCTTAACCAAAAATTTATGCGTATAGCGGATTTTGCAAAGGTAGTGTTTTAAATTTACAAACTGGCATCAGGATAAGAAGAAAAATATAATGAAAAAATCAGCAATAAAAGAGAGGATAAACAATCATACAGAACTAAGAAAGCCTTTGTGGACAATACTGATAGTCCTAACAGGAAGCTTAGTGGCACTGGTTTTCGATATAAACAACCCAATAAAACTAGGCTTACTTATATTAGGCGTTATTTTGGATATTTTTATATTTAATTCAATCTGTGAACATAATAAAATTATAGAAAACTTAATTAAAAAACTGGAGGAAAAAAATAAATGACTATCAATGAAATAATTGGTCTTATAGGTATATTAATTTTGTTTTTTGGTCTAATTAAAGTAATTCATAGCACAACTCATCATTGTAAAGAAAAAAAATAAAATGGACACGATTTTATCTCAAAAAATAGGACTTATAGCCGGAGAAGGAGAACTTCCCCAGCTTTTTGCGCAATCCGCAACCAAACAGGGGTTTGAAGTGGTAGCGATTTCCGTGACCCCCGGGACGGCAGGCAAGCTGAAACCATTTTGCTGCAAGGTTTTTTCTAAAGGCCCGGGCGAGGTTCAGGCCATGATTGACGCCATGAAAGGCGAGGGAGTAAACCAGATTACTTTTCTCGGCAAAGTGCATAAAGGACTTCTTTTTAAACCCATTCTGGATTCCCGGGCACGAAACATGATAAAAGACGTTAAACGTCTTAACGATGACGCTGTTATGCTCAGGATTGTCAGCGAGCTTGAAGGGGAAGATATTAGCGTGCTTGATCAGACAATATTTTTAAAGGAGTTTTTCCCGAAAAAAGGACTTATGGGAAAGATTGAACCCACAGAAAGCCAGATGGCAGACATTGAATACGGATTTCAAATTGCTAAGGAGATTGGCAGGCTTGATCTTGGTCAATCTGTTGTAGTCCAGGACAGAATGGTTTTGGCGGTGGAGACTATTGAGGGCACTGATAAAACCATTGAAAGAGGCTGCAAGATGGGAAGCAAAGGGGCGGCGGTTGTGAAAGTTAGCAAACCCGGGCAGGATAAACGCTTTGACGTTCCCACAGTGGGCTTAAGGACTCTGCAGACAATGAAAAATCACGGCGCAGGAATCCTTGCCATTGAGGCTAACGAGACATTTGCCGTGGAACTTGGTAAAATGATAGAATTCGCCAACAGGAATAAAATAGTATTTATTGCGGTATAGAACATGAACGAAAACAAAAAGATATTTATAGTAACCGGGGAGCATTCAGGGGATTTTCATGCTTCTTTTATAGTCAAGGAGCTGAAAAAAATGGATTCTAATATCCAAATAGAAGCTATAGGCGGTGAAAACCTGAAAAATGAAGGAATAAAACTGTTTTGTGACCATAGCAAAATGGCGGTTGTAGGTCTTGATGCGGTAAAAAGCCTCTTTAGCCACATAAAATTGGGAAAAGACCTCATAGATTATCTTAAAAGCGAATATAAACCGGATATTGTACTTTTAGTGGATTATGGGGGCTTTAACCTCAAAATCGCAAAAGAGCTGAGAAAACTGGGAATAGAGGTTTTCTACTACATTTCCCCGCAGGTCTGGGCTACAAGAAAACACAGAATGAACACTATAAAAAAATATATCTCAAAAATTATGCTGGTACTGCCGTTTGAAGAAAGCCTTTACAAAGAAAAAGGCATCAACGCTGAATACGTTGGCCATCCGCTGATTTCGCAGCTTCCGGTACATGCTGACAAAGAGGAGTTCATAAGAAGAAATAAATTAGACCCCTATAAAAAAATCGTGGGAATTTTTCCCGGCAGCAGGAAAATGGAAATAAACTACCTTATGCCGATTTTTATGGGATCTGCCGGCAAAATTAACGCCCATTCCCGAAAAATTCAGTTCTGTATAGCCCAGGCCCCCAATTTACCTGATAAAATTTTTGAAAAATACATTCAGGAATTTGATAAAATAACTGATTTTGATATAAAAATCCTAAAAAACCAGAACCATGCGCTACTTGCGAATTCTGACGCGGTAATCGCCGCTTCCGGAACAATTACGCTGGAAGCTACGCTTTATAACACGCCAATAGTCATAAGCTATAAAGGCCCTTATATTGCTTACCTGGCTTACCTTTTAATAAGATATATAAAGTTTGCGGCGCTTCCCAACATAATTGCCGGCAAGGAAGTGGTGAAAGAGTTTATCCAGCATAAAGCAAAACCTGATTTGATAGCAAATGAAATCCTTTCACTACTGCATAATGAGGAAAAAAGAAACGAAATGATGCATGAAATGGGAAAAATCAGGGAAAAACTTGGTGATAAGATTGCTTCCAAAGAGGTAGCACAGATTATAAACCGTCATCTTCAGGAAAAGCCTGCTAAACCGGAGGCAAAGGCAAGCTCTTTATGAAGATAAAATACGAGATAATTTCCACCCTGGCGGCTGCAGGCCTGAATTTTCTTGACCTGGCAAACAAATTCGAAAGGTATAACTACAAACCCGAGTCTGAGCCTGCGATTTATGCTATATGGCATGGTTTACAGTACTGTCTTGGAGGACTCCCCAATAGAAAAAACGTCCACATCCTTATAAGCCTGAGCAAAGACGGTGAATTTATAGCATATACCGTGAAAAAAATCGGGTTTTCAACGGTCAGGGGATCGATGGGCCGAGGCGGAATGAAAGCTACCCGTGAAATTATCCGAATCCTCGAAGATGGAAAAAATATAGCTTACACGGTAGACGGCCCAAAAGGCCCTGGGCATAAGGTAAAAAAAGGCGTGATAAGGATAGCCCGGATGTCGGGAAGACCGATCATCCCGCTTAATTCAGACTCCACGTTCAGGTATGTTTTCCCCAGCTGGGACAAATACCAGATCCCGCTGCCGGGTTCAAAAATGCCGCTGGTTTTCGGTGAGCCCATATATGTTCCGGAGGATATCTCCGAGGAGGAGATTGAGCAATACAGGCTAAAAGTTGAGAATGAACTTTTCAAACTAAGGCAAGAAGCGGAAAAAAGACGATAAAGCGAAGTTATTAAAGAAATTTACGTACTGAATTTTTTTCAAAATTCTCTTGTGATAAAATTCTAATCAGGAATAATTGCTAAAAAGTTTAGGTTTGCGTGCAAAAGCTTTAAAATTTATGATAATTGCTCACAGAGGTTTTAAAAATGACAAAAAAGGCTTTAATTACAGGTATTACCGGACAGGACGGTTCATATCTCGCTGAATTGCTTCTGGAAAAGGGATATGAAGTCCATGGCATTATAAGAAGGTCAAGTTCTTTTAATACCGGCAGGATTGACCACTTATACCAGGATTTTCAT
Source organism: Candidatus Gastranaerophilales bacterium (assembly GCA_028281965.1). Lineage (GTDB taxonomy): Bacteria > Cyanobacteriota > Vampirovibrionia > Gastranaerophilales > UBA9971 > JANQEB01. The sequence continues at coordinate 1,892 of JANQIY010000023.1, read as the reverse complement.
TGTGATGATACAAAATTATTCCTGCATTACGGCGATTTATCAGATTCCTCAAACTTATCCAGGTTACTTGAAAAAATTAATCCTGATGAATTATACAATCTCGGCGCTCAAAGCCATGTCAGGGTAAGCTTTGAGACTCCCGAGTATACGGGTGACATCTCAGGGCTTGGGACACTGCGTCTTCTCGATGCCATTAAGGATACACAGATTAAAACAAAATTTTACCAGGCATCATCAAGCGAGTTATACGGAAAAGTACAGGAAGTCCCACAGAAAGAGACCACTCCTTTCTATCCAAGAAGCCCTTATGCGGTTGCAAAGCTCTACTCTTACTGGATTACGGTAAATTACCGCGAAAGCTACGATATGTTCAACTGCAACGGAATCCTGTTTAACCATGAGTCCCCAAGGCGTGGGGAGACCTTTGTGACAAGAAAAATAACCCGCGCAATAGCAAAAATTCTTGCAGGGAAACAAAACAGGCTCTATCTTGGAAACCTTGACGCTAAAAGGGACTGGGGATATGCAAAAGACTATGTGGAGGCTATGTGGCTCATGTTGCAGCAGGAAGAGCCGGATGATTATGTAGTAGCAACAGGAGAAACCCATTCTGTGCGGGAATTCCTTGAAGAAGCATTTAAACTGGTAAATCTTGACTGGGAAAAACACGTTGAAATTGATCCAAGGTATTTTAGACCCGCAGAAGTCGATATTTTGCTGGGGGATCCCGCAAAAGCAAAGCAAAAGCTTAACTGGCAACCGAAAACCAGCTTTAAGGAACTGGTAAAAATTATGGTGGAAGCAGATCTTAAAGAAGAAGGCATCGCTCTGTCAGGAGCGACAGTAATAGGAGGATAAAAATGGCGACATCAAACCCGGTATTGGGCGAAAAAGCGTTTCAAAACATCAGGAGTATTGACGGTTATGGTAGTGTTATGACCATTGACGGAGCTGTGAATAAAGTCGGGCTGTTATTATTAATTGTAATGCTAGCCGCATATTTCAGCTGGAGCAGCGTTGCCTCGGGGACTGCCGGGTTATGGATGGTACTTGGCGGAATCGGCGGGTTTATTGTCGCTATTGTTACCGTGTTTAAAAAAGAATGGTCGCCTGTAACCGCCCCGGTCTATGCCGGTCTTGAGGGCCTTTTCTTAGGCGCGTTTTCCGCTTATATGGAATCCCTGTACGGCGGAATTGTATTTGAAGCTATCAGCCTGACTATGTTAGTCCTCTTTGGCTTGTTATTTGTTTACAAGACAAGAATAATAAACGTTACAGATAATTTCAGGCTGGGAGTTTTCGCGGCGACTTTTGCCGTTGCGGGGATTTATTTAGTATCATTTTTACTTGGAATATTCGGGATTCACTTTCCATACATCCACGATTCCGGCCCGATAGGCATAGGGTTCAGCATAGTAGTCATAATAATTGCTTCAATGAACCTCATACTGGATTTTGACTTCATAGAAAGAGGGGCAAACCGCGCCCTTCCCAAGTATATGGAATGGTATGGGGCTTTCGGGCTAATGGTCACTCTTATATGGCTGTACATAGAAATCCTTAAGCTGCTTGCCAAGCTCCGCTCTAACAGGTAAGTCAGTTATAAATATCTTATTGCTGTAAGTGTAAACAATACTTAACAAAAATTTTTATTCATAATATTTCTACACTTAAACTTGAGTTGCTAATTGTATGTATGCAATTAGAGATTCGAGTTAACTACTCAGGCCTATGAAATTAAAAATTTTCTTAAATTGCCCACCACGCCCGCCTGCTTAGTAATTTTATTCATGATGTAAGGAGTAAACAATAAAAACTTAAGTGTTTTTAAAATTTTCAAAAATTCATTCTCCCTCCACCCACCCAATTTTTTCTTTGGTCTCGCTTCCCTC
>JANQIY010000379.1 GCA_028281965.1 Candidatus Gastranaerophilales bacterium | reverse complement strand
AAAAACACTTGCTTTTTCAAAGTCAGATTACTGGCACGACCTTGTAACACACCTTTTTATCATACATTACAATTTATCACTAAGAATTTAGCCACTACCTTTTATTAAACTGAAACTTCCTACTATTTGTTCAGTTTCTTGTGTACAGTTCATTATTAAGCTTTCTCAAAAATAAAAACTGATTAACATAATTAAAAATTTGTTGTAAAAAACCTGTTTTGTATAAGATAATAACATTTGTGCTTAGAGATTGTAGAAGGATATGAGGTAATGAGCAATCCAAATATAGCTGTATTAGGGGCTACCGGAGTTGTAGGACAGGAAATTCTTAAAATTCTTGATGAGAAAAAGTTTCCTTTTAATGAGATAAAATTTTTAGCAAGCGCAAGAAGCGCAGGCAAGCAAATTGAATTCCAGGGCAGGAGCTATACAATAGAAGAAGCATGCCCGGAGGCTTTTGAGGGCTTAAACATAGTCCTTGCCTCAGCAGGTGGTGCTACAAGCAAAGCCCTTGCCGGTGAAATCGTAAAAAAAGGCGCTGTAATGGTCGATAATTCCAGCGCTTTTCGTATGGAGCCTGATGTCCCGCTTGTTATTGCGGGGGTTAATGATGATGATTTAAAAAAACATAAGGGTATAATCGCAAACCCGAACTGCTCAACTTCGCAACTAATGCTGCCTTTAAAGCCGCTGCATGACTACGGGAAGATTAAACGGATGATAGTAAGTACTTACCAGTCAGTTAGCGGCGCTGGAAAAGATGCCATAGACGACCTTATAGAAGGGACAAAAGCATACTTAAGTAACGGGGAATATGAGCCTAAAAAGTTTAAGGACTACCCTATAACTTTTAACTTAATACCTCAAATCGATTCTTTCGCTGATTATGACTATACAAAAGAGGAATTGAAGGTTGTAAACGAAAGCAGGAAGATATTGCACTTACCGGAAGATGTGAAGATATCCTGCACTGCAGTAAGAGTCCCGGTGCATACCAGTCATTCCGAGGCGGTAAGCATAGAATTCGAGAAGGAAATTACCCCCGGAAAAGCGCGTGAGATACTTTCTTCCGCATACGGGGTTGAAGTTGCGGATAGCCCTGAATCCCTAAAATACCCGACACCGCTGCAGGCTGCCGGTAAAGACCCTGTTTATGTCGGCAGGATCAGAAAAGAGCTTGCGCTGGATAATGGGCTTGCTATGTGGGTGGTAGCCGATAATTTAAGGATTGGCGCCGCTCTTAATACCGTAAGAATCGCCGAGAAACTTGTTGAAATGAAGCTGTATTAACTTAGAGTTTATCCGGGAAATAATTTATATACAGAACCTGGCAAACACTTGTAATTGCGAGGAGGCCTGTTATATTAAGGGAGGTTGAAAAAGTTTTTACGTAAGTGTCACCCCTGTGCTTGACACGGGGTCTAAGTAACTTCGCTATAATGCTGATATCACTTATATCAAATTCAATAGATAACCGTTAAATGCAATTAATGCGCATTTGTCATCACGAGGAGGAGTTTAAAACAGGCAATATTGCCTGTTTTAAACTGTGACGTGGTGATCTGTCCCTTTAGGTTATAAAGCATATTAATGTTTGTTTGCCAGATTGCCGCGTCAGGATTTTCAAGTATATTAATATTATAAGAAGTTATATCTTCGGAAAATCCCTC
>JANQIY010000378.1 GCA_028281965.1 Candidatus Gastranaerophilales bacterium | reverse complement strand
GAGGGATTTTCCGAAGATATAACTTCTTATAATATTAATATACTTGAAAATCCTGACGCGGCAATCTGGCAAACAAACATTAATATGCTTTATAACCTATAGGGTGGCTGTGCGCGGCAGCGGGAGCTAACGCAGTAGCTCATTCATGGGTGGGTTTTGGCAAATGTTGCATACATGCAATTCGTGACTCGAGTTAAATAGCTGAAAGGCTTATTATGACTGATTTAGAATTCCTTAAAACGCTTACCGCTCCCGTCCTAAGAGAAAATTAAAGGGGAAGTACTCTAAAATTAAAAATTAACCTTTTTTAAAGCTACTAATTTTTAGATATATTAACCTTATTTTTATGTTTTAATAAATCAAACATAAATTTTGGTGGTATCATTTAATAAGATTTTTATAAAATCAGGCTGGATTTTAAAAATGAAAGATGCTCTAATTCAGAAAATATCAGGCTATCACCAGTTAAAAACATTGATATGGACAACGCTTGCAGTGTTAAATGGGGGATATAAATGAATACAGTGCAAATACCGGGTGCTATCGCCTTAATTATATTGATCACAGCGTTTTTTTGGATTGGACTGGACAGCGTTAAATGCGGTAAGTTTGAGGAAAAGTAGAAAAGAAAAATGCCAAAAAATGAAAATTTAAAGAAAATACTGGTAATCGGCTCAGGCCCAATAATCATAGGTCAGGCAGCAGAGTTTGACTATGCCGGGACACAGGCCTGTAAGGCTTTAAAGGAAGAAGGATTTGAAGTTGTACTTGTAAACAGCAATCCGGCAACAATAATGACCGACGACAACATAGCGGATCAAGTCTATATACAGCCGCTAACCGTTGAATCACTTGAATATATAATTGATAAGGAAAGACCGGATGGTCTTTTACCTACATTAGGGGGACAAACAGGATTAAATATGGCTGTAGAGCTTATGGAGGCCGGAGTCCTTGACAAATACAGCGTCAAGTTACTGGGAACTTCTCTGGATGCCATTAAGCAGGCTGAAGACAGGGAAAGCTTCAAACAGTTAATGAGCGACATAGGTGAACCCACCCCGCCAAGCGTAATTTTGGATAATATCGAAGACGGGGTTAAATTTGCCGAGAAAATCGGATATCCTGTAATAGTAAGACCTGCATATACTCTCGGAGGAACAGGCGGAGGAATAGCAAAAGACGAGCAGGAATTAAGAAATATAATCTATACAGGTCTTTTATACAGCAGGATTAACCAGGTACTTCTGGAAAAAAGCGTGGCAGGCTGGAAAGAAATCGAATATGAAGTCATGAGAGATTCCAACGATACCTGCATAGTCATATGTAATATGGAAAATATTGACCCTGTTGGTATTCACACAGGCGACAGCATAGTTGTTGTGCCGTCACAAACCCTGCGGGACGAGGAATACCATATGTTGAGAACCTCTTCTCTAAACATAATCAGGGCTCTTAAAATAGAAGGCGGCTGTAATGTCCAGCTTGCGCTAAATACCGAGAATATGGAATATGTGGTAATCGAGGTTAACCCCCGGGTAAGCAGGTCATCAGCACTTGCGTCAAAAGCAGCGGGTTATCCCATCGCCAAAATTGCCGCTAAAATCGCTGTAGGCTTCAACCTTCATGAGATTCCAAACTACGTTACCCGTAAAACCAAGGCATCATTTGAGCCGGCACTTGACTATGTAGTTACAAAGATTCCCAAATGGCCGTTTGACAAGTTTGCCTATGCCGATAGGACCCTGGGAACTCAGATGAAAGCAACCGGAGAAGTCATGGCAATTGACCGTAACTTTGAAAGCTCGTTTCTTAAAGCTGTAATTTCCCTTGAAGGAAAGGAGACAGGACTAAGAAAAGACCATTTAACAATGCTTTCAAAGGATGAGTTAATGAAAAGGCTTGAAATCGTAGATGATGAAAGGATTTTTGTTGTTGCTGAAGCTCTGAGAAAGGGTATTTCAGTAAAAAGAGTAAACAAAATCACAAAAATAGATAGATGGTTTGTTAAGAAAATCAGCAATATTATAGAAGTTGAAAACCGGCTTCAGACCGAGCCAATGACTATTGAACTGCTTGAAAAAGCGGAAACAATGGGATTCACTGACGTTGAGATTCAGGAACTCTCAAAAGAGTCGCTGGAAACGTTGGATACCTTAAGAAGGGCTCATAACCTTTATCCTGTGTACAAAATGGTTGATACATGCGCTGCGGAGTTTGAATCAGCTACGCCTTATTACTATTCAACCTTTGAGCAGGAGGAAGAGAATGTTGTAACTAAAAAAGAAAAGATAATTGTTCTTGGTTCAGGGCCTATAAGGATTGGACAGGGCATAGAATTCGATTATTGCTCGGTGCATGCCGTATGGGCAATCAGAGATGCCGGCTATGAATCAATTATCATCAATAATAACCCTGAAACAGTAAGCACTGACTTTGATACATCTGATAAACTGTATTTTGAGCCTTTATACATTGAAGATGTGTTTAACGTCATCAGAAAAGAAATGCCCAAAGGAGTTATTGTCCAGTTTGGAGGACAAACAGCCATTAACCTTGCGCCAAAACTGCTTAAAAGAGGGGTTCAGATACTTGGGACTTCGGTTGAATCCACAAACATGGCGGAAGACAGGAACCTTTTTGAAAGACTCCTGACAGAACTTAATATCCCTCAACCAAAGGGAGCTGCGGTAACCACGCTTAAAGAAGCCGTGAAAGTTGCTAATGGACTGGGATATCCTGTCCTTGTGCGTCCGTCATACGTAATCGGCGGAAGGGCAATGCAGGTGGTAAACAATGATGAGGAGCTGACTTCATACGTTAAAGAAGCTGTTGCGCTTTCTTCAGAGTATCCTATCCTGATTGACCAGTACATAGAGGGTGTGGAAGTTGAGGTTGACGCTATTTCCGACAGGGAAGACATACTTATACCCGGGATCATGGAACATATAGAAAGAACAGGCGTTCATTCAGGCGACAGTTTCTGTTCTTATCCGACAAGAACTCTTTCCGACAGGGTTATACAAAAACTGATAGATAATACTAAAAAAATTGCACAGGCCCTGCAGGTGTCAGGGCTCATGAACATCCAGTTTGTAGTAAAAGACGAGGAAGTTTATGTTATCGAGGTTAACCCGAGAGCCTCAAGGACAGTCCCGATTATAAGCAAAGTAACGGGTATTCCTATGGTAAAGATTGCTGTTCAGGTTATTACAGGGGAAAAGCTAAAAGATCTTGGCTACGGGACAGGACTTATGCCTACTTCAAGCCTGTTTGCCGTTAAAGCCCCGGTTTTTTCCTTCCAGAAGCTAACAAACGTGGATACTGCAGTTACTCCGGAGATGAAATCCACAGGAGAAGTCCTGGGAGTGGATTATACTTATGAAAAAGCGCTTGTAAAGGCTTTTCAGGCTGCGGGATACGTATTTCCGGACAAAGGAAATGTTATGATTTCCGTTAAAAAAGAACATAAAGAAGAAATCCTACCTATTGTAAAAGAACTTCAGGAGTTAGGTTTTGGAATTATAGCGACTCAGCTAACTTCCGAGTTTCTCAGGGAATACGGCATTAAGCCCGAGGAAATTAACAAGTTTGATTTTGACTTAATACGGGAAAAGATTAAAAATAAAGAAATAAATATCGTAATAAACACTCCTACTATAGGAAAAGACGTAAGAAGATGCGGGTTTAGACTGAGGACTTACTCTGAGCAATATAAAATTCCGTGTTTTACCTCTCTTGATACAGCAAAGGCGTATTTATTAGCGCTAAAGACCTTGAAAAAAGAGAAAAAGCTGACTTACGACCAGATCAAGACCTATATGAAAACGCCTGCTCAGGTGTAATATCTACTCAAGCTGTTCGTTTCATGCTATAATTCTCAAGTTAATTTAAGGGAGGAGAAAGTGTTAAAGCTTATTACCGGGCCCATGAAGGCTGAAAAAACCGGGGAATTAATCAGGCTAATTAAAAGAGCAGTTATTGGGAATAAAAAAGTTGTGGTTTTTACCCCGGGCATAGACCTTAGAGTCCCGGAAGAACTTATCAAATCAAGAAACGGGCTTAAAATAAAAGCTTTAAAAATTGATAATTCCGGTTTAATACCGAATTATATTACAGAAGAAACCGATATGGTTTTTATTGATGAGCTTTCACTCTGGGATGAGGGTATAGTTGACGAGATTTGCCGGATGGCTGACTCCGGAAAAGAAGTTGTATGCTCGGGTTTAGACCTTAACTATATGTCAGCTCCTTTTGAAATAGTCGCTAAAATTGCCGCCTTAGCTGATGAAGTGGTTAAATTAACCTCTGTATGCGAACATTGCGGATCTGACAACGGAAGAAGGACAGCCAGGTTTATAAACGGCAGGCCTGCCGCTTTTAACAGCCCAGAAATCCTTGTGGACGGAACTAAGGATAACGTGATTTATAAAACTTTTTGTAATGAATGTTATAGAAAAATCAGCAAATTCGGGCTGGGGGGTTATCCTCTTGATAATATAAAATTTCTATCCAAAAACAAGCCTGGTGTGAAAACTCATACTCAGGACTTGCCTGATGTGATTAATAACCGCCGTTAAAATCAGATAAAAGTATTGTTATACCAGTATCCCCATAAGTTTTAGTTTTATAAACCCTGAATCCATAAGCTTTGGCAAACCCTGATAAATCTTTTTCCCTGTTATGCTCAAGTACTATAATCCCTTTATCGGCAAGAATCTTTTTATCACTGATTTTCTTTAAGACCGGCCCATATAAGCCCGCTTCGTAAGGCGGGTCTGCAAATATAAAATTAAACTCATTTTCGCCAAACCTGTTAAGGACTCTCAGGGAATCCCCGGGTATTATTTTTATATTTTTAGTTGTTTGCGCTATAGATATGTTCTGTTTCAAAATTTTTAAGGATTCAGGGTTTTTTTCAACAAAAATAACTTGATCAGCGCTTCTGCTCAGGGCTTCCAGTCCCATAATCCCGCTGCCTGCAAATAAATCCAGGAATTTTGTTTTTCCTTTATAAAAAATTGTTGATTCTTCCCTGAGCTGGACTATGTTAAAAATGCTTTCTCTTACCTTTGAAGAAGTTGGCCTAACTTCTCCTACCTTAAGAGTTTTGACTTTTTTTCCCTTATATTTTCCTGCTGTAATTATCATAAGAGTTTGTTTTACATTTTTAAGCTACGCAATGGTCTCATCTTAAAACAATATATCCCTATTGTAAAAAAATGTTGCAATTTCTGACTTTTGTATAAAAATAGCTAAACTTTTCTAAAAAATATACGAATAAGTTTAAAGAAGGCAAGTTCTAGAGAGTACAAATTAATATGTTTGAGAAAAATTTTAATTTTGAAAACAAAAATAAAAAAACCGCATCTGATGAAATAAGAAAGTTATTAAACAATACAGGCGCTAAAATATCAGCTCGGGAGTATGATTATCTCGATTTATGGAAAAAGAAGATACTTCAACTTTCAGGAAATAACTAGTCTTTTGCACAATCAGCCGGCAGATTAGTTGATCTTCCAGGCGTTTATAGATATATAGATGCCGCCAGGTAAAATCACCTGGCGGCTCTACCTTTTTTCAGCTATCGTTAATCACCCTGGAAATTATACCCCTGGACTATCGGAAACCTTCGCCCCGTACCGAATGCCTTTGTGGTAACCTTCAGACCCAGCGCTGCCTGACGTCTTTTATATTCACAGCTGTTTATTTTTTTAACTATATCCTGCACTAACTCTTTAGGATATTTTTGAGAAATTTCCTTAACTGAGCGGTTATTTTCTACAAACTGCTTTAAAACATCATCAAGGACTTCATAAGGTGGAAGACTGTCCATGTCTTTCTGGTCAGGACGGAGTTCCGCTGAGGGAGGTTTTGTAATCGTATTGTCGGGGATGATTTCCTTGTCTTTATTCAGGAATTTTGCCAGCTTATAGACCATAACCTTGGGAACATCAGATAAAACAGACAGTCCTCCGGACATATCCCCGTATAAAGTACAGTAACCTACTGACAACTCGGATTTATTGCCGGTTGTAAGCAAAAGATACCCATACCTGTTAGAATGCATCATAAGTATATTTGCCCTGATCCTTGCCTGGAGGTTTTCTTCCGCTATATCCATAAACTTTTCGCTGTTTTGTATTTTGTTTATATAGGCATCAAAAATACCGGCTATAGGAATTTCCAGAAACTCAATGCCAAGGTTTTTCGCAAGCTTTTCAGAATCACTTACACTTCCTTCGCTTGAATATATACTTGGCATGGTTATCCCAAGTACATTTTCTTTTCCCATTGCGGCAGTGGCTACTGCTGCTGTTACTGCGGAATCTATTCCTCCTGAAAGCCCTATTAAGACCTTTTTAAACCCTATTTTCCCGCAATAGTCACGAACGCCGGTAACTAATGATTTAAAAACGCTTTCCTCTTGGGAGTTTGATAAGCAATGGACTTCCCCTGAATTGTTTTTTATATCATAAATTATTAACTCTTCCTGAAAATCACCGCATAAACCTTTTATTTCACCCTCAGCGTCAATTGCAAAACTGGCTCCGTCAAAGAGAAGGTCATCGTTTCCGCCGGTCTGGTTCACATAAATTACAGGAATGCCTGAATTTAGCGCAATGTTTTTAAAAATGCAAAACCTTTCCTTTTCTTTATCCAGCAAATACGGCGAGGCTGAAATGTTTATAATACCGTCAATTCCGGTTTTTGGAATCTCGTCAGCAGGATTAACCTGATAGAGCTGTCTTTTCCAGTAATCCTTGTCATTCCATAAATCCTCACATATGGTTAAAAAGAATTTTTTATTGTTAATTTCAACGGTCAGGTTATCTTTTCCCGGTTCAAAATACCTGGTCTCATCAAATACATCATAGAAAGGAAGAAGCCTTTTATAATATTTATCTGTTATTTCACCGTTTTGAACCAATGCGGCTGCATTATATAGCTTTTTTCCGTATGAGGAAGGGTTTTTATCCACAAAACCGCATACCACAGCAATTCCTGTGGAATGTTGCCTTATTTTATCAAGATAAACAAGGTTATCATCAACAAAACACTCAAAATCCAGTAAATCACGAGGAGGATAGCCTGTTATGGAAAGTTCCGGGAAAATTACAAGCTCTGCTCCCTTTTCTTTTGCAAGGTTTATGTTTCGAATTATAAGGCCAGTATTGCCTTTTAAGTCTCCGACTTTTGTATTTATTTGTGCTAAAGCAATTTTCATAAATTTTAGCGATGTTAGAATAAACCAGGATTTTGTACGAGACAGCCTTCTTCCTTAATTTATTGTAAATAAAAAACAGGGAATTTAATAGACTATCTTCCCTTAAATTACTCGAATCGCCAATTAAGGAAGATTGAAAAAGTTTTTACGTAAGTGTCACCCTCGTATCTGATGCGGGTTCTATTTAGTCAGGGCTATTGCCTATTATGTTTGCCGGATAGA
>JANQIY010000273.1 GCA_028281965.1 Candidatus Gastranaerophilales bacterium | reverse complement strand
AACTGTCACCCCGCACTTGATGCGGGGTCTAGCCAATTAATGCTGATACGCGATAAGTAAAAGTTGGCTAGATGCCGTGTCAAGCACGGCATGACATATTTTTTTAAATTCCAGAATTGAAAGACCCTGTCATATTGATACCTTGACTTATATCATGCAGTGTGTCAAGTAACACACTGCATGAATCTGTGGGCATTAAGAAAAAATTCAGGTTTTTGGAATTTGGAACCCTGGCATTATTCATCTAAAGAATCGGTTTCTCTGAGTTTTTTGTATTCTTTTCTCTGTCTATAATACAGATGCAGTAATTCCAGACTTTTTTCACTTCCCGGTTCCCCTAAAAAGTCCTTATATAACTGCTTTATTTGAGGCGTTTCGTGGCAACTTCTGTATTTACAGTTTTCATCATCAGTGTAAAGCCCGTTTATTCGCAAATTTCTAACTTTATTATTAATGTTTCTTGGCTGTCCGCCACCGCCAATACATCCTCCCGGACAAGCCATTACTTCAACAAAGTCATAAGGCGGCTCTTCTGCTTTTTCTCTTGCATTTCTTATTTTGTTAATCACATGTTCGACATTGCCTAAGCCGTGAGCAATTGCCACCTTCAGGCTTAGGTCTCCTATTTTAACACTGGCTTCTTTTATGCCTTTTAGTCCTCTGACATCAGTGAATTCCACTTTTTCCAGGGGTTTTCCGGTTAAATAATAACTTATGGTCCGCAAACCCGCTTCCATGACTCCGCCTGTAGCACCAAATATTGTCCCGCCGCCTGAATATTTTGCCAGCAGTTGGTCTGCTTCACTCTCAGGCAGGTTCACAAAATCTATGCCGGTTTGTTTTATCATTCTAACCAATTCTCTTGTCGTTACTGAAACATCTACTTCCTGGTAGCCTGAAACATACATTTCATGGCTTCTGTGAATTTCAAATTTTTTTGCTATACACGGCATAATCGAAACCATAAATATTTTTGATGGATCAATACCCATCTTTTCAGGGTAATAAGATTTTGCCAGAGCTGCAAGTATTTCATGAGGTGATTTGCAGGTTGAAAAGTTGGGAATTATATCAGGATGGAATTTTTCCATAAAATCAACCCAGGCCGGGCAACAACTGGAAATCAACGGTAAAACCCCTTCCCCTTCTCTATATCTTTTAACAAATTCCGTTGCTTCTTCAACTATTGTTACATCAGCTCCAAAGTTTGTATCAAAAACCGCTTTAAACCCTATTCTTTTCAGTAATGTATATAGCTTTTTAGTCTCAATATCCCCGCTTTCCAGCCCAAAAGCCTCGCCTATCGATACCCTGACGGCAGGGGCAATTTGTGCGACACAGTATTTTGAAGGATCATTCAACGCCTGGTTAATCTTTGAGATTTCATCATATTCATAGATTGAGCCAACAGGACAGTAAGCAGAGCATTGCCCGCAGCTGACACAGGGGGACTCAGCCAGTTTGAATTCGGCAGCAGGAGCAATTTTCGTTTTAATTCCCCTGTTTACAAATGATAAAGCCCATACATCCTGCATATCCTGGCAGGCCTGCACGCATCTTCCGCATTTAATGCATTTCTGGGGCTCCAAAACAATTGTTTTAATTGAATCGTCTATTTCGAGATCCGGCAGTATTTTTGCAAACGGTTCTTCAATTATTCCAAATTTAGCAAGCAATTCCTGCAGTTCACAGTTCTGGTTCCTTATACAGGTAAGACAGGCATTCGGGTGGTTTGACAGTATTAACTCGAGCACAGTTTTCCTGACCTCATTTATTTCCTGGTCATGGGTGGTAATTTCCATTCCTTCAGTTAATTCAGTACAACAGGAGCGAGTCAGCCGCTTTGCGCCTTTTATTTTTACAACACATACGCCGCATGCGGCAGACGGCGACAAATCAGGATGCTTACATAATGTGGGAATGTTAACATTTACCAGCTTTGCTGCTTCGAGTATGGTTGTTCCTTCTTCTACCTTAACAGGTATATTATTTATTAAAGCATTTACCTGCACGGCATTTCCCCTCCTTAATATGTTCTTTATACTCGTCTTCAAAATATCTTAAGCTGGAAAGCACAGGATTAGGCGCTGTTTGTCCGAGTCCGCAAAGAGAAGCTTGCTGCATTGCAAAACAAAGCCGTTTTAGTTGAGGCAAATCCTTATCTCTTGCCTTACCTTTGGAAATTTTTTTCAAAATACGGTGGAGCTGGCTTGTACCTATGCGACAGGGAGAACACTTCCCGCAGGACTCCTCCACGCAAAATTTTGTGAAAAATTTTGCTACATCTACCGGGCAATCGTCTTCGTCCATAACAATCATACCGCCTGAGCCCATAATTGACCCCAACTCTTCAAGGCTCTCGTAACTCACAGGGTGAGCTAAATATTCCTTTGGGATAATACCTCCTGAAGGCCCTCCGGTTTGAACAGCTTTAATTTGCTTATTATTTGGGATTCCCCCGCCTATATCTTCGATGATTTCCTTTAAAGTCGTTCCTATAGGTACTTCAACAAGTCCGGAATATTTGATTTTTCCCGTTAATGCAAATACCTTTGTATTTTCGAAGTCTTCACCGCCGTTTAATATAATATAAGGCACATTGGCAAGGGTTTCTACGTTGTTTATAACAGTAGGATTGCCCCATAGCCCTTTAATTGCAGGATAAGGAGGCCGGGGCCTTGGATAACCTCTTTTCCCTTCGATAGATGCAATAAGCGCAGTTTCTTCCCCGCAAACAAATGCTCCTGCCCCAAGTCTTATTTCAAGGTCAAAGTCATCTCCCAGTAAACCTCGGTCATGGCATTGGTCAATTGCTTTTTGTACCCTTTCCACAGCAAGAGGGTATTCTGCCCTGATGTAAAAATATCCTTTTGAAGCCCCTATTGCATACCCGGCAATCATCATGCCTTCAATGACTGAGTGCGGATCACCTTCCAGAATACTTCTATCCATATATGCGCCCGGGTCTCCTTCATCCCCGTTGCAGATTATATATTTTTGCTCTGCATTGACTTTACGGCAATTTGTCCATTTTAACCATGTTGGAAATCCAGCCCCGCCTCTGCCTCTTAATCCGCTTTTTTTAATTTCCTCGATTGTTTTTTCTTTGCCCAGTTCAGAAATAGCTTTTTTAATTGCCTGATAACCCTGATTTTCAAGATAATCCTCAATACTTTCAGGATCAATTTTTCCGCAATTCCTGAGTACAATTTTTTTCTGTTTTGGGTTTTCTTTGATTTTAAGCTCCGGGAAAACTTCATTTTCGAGGATTTTTATGGCAATATCCTTATTTACATTTCTGTAAATAACCGGTTTTTCATCTCCGATTTTTACTTCTATAAGAGGTTCCGCCCAGCACATTCCAAGGCAGCCTACTTTTTTTATTTCAATATCAAGGTTTTTTTCCTTAGCGAAATCCAGAAGTGCCTGGTAAACTTCATCTGCACCTGCTGCAATGCCGCAGGAACTCATGCCGATTTTTACATAGTTTTTAGCCATAATGTAAATAAGATATGAAAATTTATCGGGTTAATCAAGATTAATCCGGCTATTACTACAGGCTAATTAACTCGAATCTCTAATTGCATACATGCAATATTTGCCAAAACCCGCCCTGAATGAGCTACTGCGTTAGCTCCCGCTGCCGCGCACAGCCACCCTAAAGGTGGAAAAGAGGCTCCGCTGCGAAATGCGGACAGCGCCGCCTGCTTCTCATCTCTTTTCGATTCTCTATAATTTTTTGGCATGAATGAGCTTTAAAATGCCCGGCAAAGCCGGACCATTTTACGCTCCCGCTTCGCAAACAAATATTGCTCAGTCATATCCTGGCTTTTGGCTAATTAGAGATTGGGGTTAATTAACTAGAGAGAAAAACTCATTTTTTGAACTTCTGCGCCTTCCAGTGACTTAATATCGTTTTCCAGCGCCTGTATATCAGGCTCAGAACCTATTACATCCAGCAAAATCACGCCATCAGGAGAGCATACTTTTTCAGAAGCCTGGTGTATACCGATTCTTGTCTTAATTATACACCCGTTTTTTGAGAGAATTTCTTGAAATTTTTCCGCAGTTTCAATTCTTTTTCTTAATAAAACACCCAAAATTGTCGTCTTTGCCATTTTTTTCTCCTGATTATTTTGCTAAAATTATACAAAAATTTTATTCATTATTACATAAAAACATGTATTCAGGTAATAATGAATTTAGTAATTGCCAGGCTATAATTTTGGTTTTACAAAAAGAAAAATTCGAGGACTATAGTGACTAATACAGAAAAAATTTTAAAACGGTTCCAAACCTTTTTAAAAAAGGAAAAATTGGATTTATTCGTTGTAAACTCAACGGATGAGTACCTGAGTGAATATGTCGATATGCAAAGCAATTCCCGCTATCTTTTGACAGGATTTTCCGGTTCTGCAGGGGATATGATTGTCACGCAAGAGGAGGCTATGTTATTTATAGACGGCAGATACCACCTCCAGGCGGAAAATGAGGTCAATCCGGAGCTAGTTTCCCTTATTAAAGTCGGGCTGGGAACTTCTCCCCAACGGGTTTTGTATGAAAAATTGGCGGAGTTATGCGGCATTAATAATACAAATATCGGCATTGTTTCATCAAAAACCAGCTGTGCAGGGTTTAAAGAGCTGTTAAAAAATCTTGAGGGCAGGCAAAACATCAAAATTTTTGAATATGAGCAAGACCCCATCGCTAAAATCGCCGGGATTAAGGAAAAAACAAAAACCGGCGGGGTTTTAAGATATATCCCGGAGGAAATTTCAGGCACGACTCCCGAAAATAAGCTGGAATCCGTGAATAAATATAAAACGGAAAATAACATTGACCTGCTCCTGGTTGCCGACCTTGCTAATATTGCTTACCTGGCAAATCTTCGAGGCGCAGAAATCCCTTATAGCTCATGTTTTAAGGCAAAATCCGTTATTTTTAGGGGGAAAGCCTACATATTCACCGATTTAAATAACCTTCCCGTGGAAATTATTGATAATTTCAGCGAAAAATTTGTGTTTCAACAGGAAAAAGACTTTGAAGGCTTTATTAAAAACCTGTCAAAAGAGCAGGTCGCAAATGTTTACTACCATCCCGGATCCACTACGCTGGCAGTTTTCAGGAAGGTCGAAAAACTCGCTGATAAAGTGGTGGAAATAAAAGAAAGCTTTATCTCTTCCCTAAAGGCAATTAAAACCCGGCAGGAAATGGGGTATATGGCTGAATGTTACCTGAAAACCGACATTGTAGTAAACCGGGTTATATGCTGGCTTAATCAAAACCTGGAATCAGGAGAAAAAATTTCTGAAAAGGACTTTTCTGAAAAAGTAAAAAGTTTATTTAAGGAGGAAGGAGCAGTAGGCTTAAGCTTTGAGCCTATAACAGCATCGGGAAAAAACACAGCTTTTATACATTACACGCATCCTGACCCTGAAAAAGCTATAAAACCCGGAGATTTTATACTTCTTGACTGTGGTGCATACTTTGAAGGGGGGTATGCAACGGACCAGACCCGGACATTTCTTGCGGGCGGGGGCTTTGCTACAGCGGAAGAGCTTCAAAAAACAGTATATACATCTGTTTTAAAAGGGTTTTTACATGGCTTAAACCTGGAAATTAAAGAAAATACTACAGGATATGACCTTGATAATGCGGTAAGAGAAGTTGTGGATTCCTGCAAACCGGAAGGGTTCAGCTTTTCTCACGCCACAGGGCATGGAGTGGGAATCCCTGTGCATGAAGACCCTCCAAGGATCGGCCCTTCAGAGTCCTCTAAGATTCCCCTGAAAGCCGGCATGGTTTTCACTATAGAACCGGGGTTGTACAATGAAAGTTACGGCGGCGTCAGGATAGAAAACACCGTGACGGCAGTGAAAGAAGACGGCAGCATCAAAATCAGGACTCTTACAAAAGCCCCGCTGGATGAAAACCTTATAAATTATGATATGCTTACCGAGCAGGAAAAAATTTGGCTTAAAGACTATAACAGGTTCAAAATTGGATAAGATGCAGACAATATCAAGCGTTCAAAACCCTTTAATAAAAACCGTAACTTCGCTTCACCGAAAAAAAAACAGGAAAGAAACAGGGCTGTTCATAATTGAAGGGCTTAAAGGGACAGAAGATGCTATAAAATACGGGTTAGAGATTGTATATATCTTTTTAGGGTTGGCTTTAAAGGAAAAAGCCGGGGTTTTCCCGCAAGGTATTACATATCTTGCGGATGAAAAAGTCTTGAAGAAAATATCAACAACAGACACTCCCTGCGAAGTTCTTACTGTTGCAAAGCAGCCTGAGTGGGGATTAAAAGATGTTATGAAGGATGAGAACCCTCTTATAGTAGTTTTAGAAAATATTAAAGACCCGGGAAACCTTGGAACTATTATCAGGACAGCAAAAGCTGCCGGAATCTCCGGTATTATACTTGCAGGAGATTCTGTTGATATCTTTAATCCTAAAACAGTCCGGGCCACCGCTGCTAATTTATGGAAAATTCCTGTAATATACTTTGAAAACAAGGATATATTAAGGCAAGAATTATTAAAATACAAGGATTTCCAGTTTATTGCAACTGTAGTGTCCGGTGAAAATACAAAAAACTATTTTGAAGTTGATTATAAAATACCGTCGATATTGCTTTTTGGCTCGGAAGCAGAAGGGATTTCCGGGGAGCTGGCGGCTCAATCAGATATTAATGTAAAAATCCCTATGAGTAGTGAAGTTGAGTCGTTAAACCTCAGTATTTCAGCGGGTATAGTATTTTACGAGGCATTATTGCAGAGAAAATTCCGTCATTGCTGATAAACAACTTTTTTATTCACTCCAATTGCTAGCTAAAAAATGTCTTGTTATAACTGCTTTTAAGCTAAGGAATAAAGAAAAAATTCTTACACATCGTGTCATGCCGCACTTGAGAAGCCTGCCCCGTGCTTGACACGGGGGCATCTATCCGGCAAACATAATA
>JANQIY010000240.1 GCA_028281965.1 Candidatus Gastranaerophilales bacterium | reverse complement strand
GGAGGGAAGCGAGACCAAAGAAAAAATTGGGTGGGTGGAGGGAGAATGAATTTTTGAAAATTTTAAAAACACTTAAGTTTTTATTGTTTACTCCTTATGATATCGAGAGGCTACCGGAAAATCAGAAATCAAATCGTCTATTATTTATTTCTTTTTTGTGTTGATATAAATTTTTGGTAGTGGTATTTTTTGACGTGATAAAATATTTTAACTTATCCGGGATTTGGTGTAGGGGGTGCCGATGGCACGAACCTAATGCCCCTATCCAATCTGCCTAATCCCTGGAAGGGGTTAGGGAGTGGGGTTATAAAATCACGTCATTTTATACCACTATCCATTATTTTATAAAAATAAAAATTGAAACTTGTTTTAAAAAATTTTTTTGTTATAAAATAATATATCAGCAGGGATAGTACCCTGTTTTAAAATGCCTGAATTTTAGGGTAAATAAATAAAAGGTAAAAAAATATGGGACTTAAAAAAAACGACAGACTGACCATCATGGCTTGCGGAGAAAGCGACTGCAAGCGCCGTAATTACACAACAACAAAAAATAAAAAAAACACACCGGGAAGGATTGAATTAAAAAAATACTGCCCTTTCTGCAAAAAACACACGCTTCATAAAGAAACAAAGTAAAAATTGTCCCTCTGAAGGGGTTGAAAATTTCATAACCTAAAGCATAAGACCTGCTTAAAAACATGTAAAATGTTCGGCATTGTGAAAAAACAGGCGTCCTTAGTTCAGTTGGTAGAACGTCGGTCTCCAAAACCGGATGTCGAGGGTTCGAGTCCTTCAGGACGCGTTCTTAGAAACAACCGCTTCTCCTAAAAACGGGTTACATTAAAAAGCTTAACCCATTCACTAATCGGGAAGTTGAATTATATAAAGGATAAAAAATGAGCGATTCAAAAAAAGAAGAACTGACATTAAAAGATGATGCAACCAATTACCTTAAAGGAGTAAGGTCAGAATGGGACAAAATTACCTGGCCCGATAAAAGACAGGTTGGTGTGGAAACCCTTATAGTGCTGGTTGTCGTGTTTTTCTTTACTCTTATAGTCTACATCTATGATGTACTCTTCGAATTTATGTTTGGATTAATACCGGGTGGATAATACTTATGAATCAACAGGAAAGAAAGAAAAGATGGTACATAGTTCATACTTACTCAGGACATGAAAATAAGGTTAAGGTAAACCTTGAAAAACGTGTCGACTATATGAACCTTGGACATAAAATATTTAAAGTCGAAGTCCCGCAGAAGTCAGTAACCAAAGTCAAGGACGGAAAGCGTCAGGATAAGGAAGAGAAGATTTTCCCGGGATATGTGCTGGTTGAAATGATAATGGACGACGACAGCTGGTATGTGGTAAGACATACTCCTGGAGTGACAAAGTTTGTGGGCGCTGAAAGAAAGCCAATCCCTGCGAGGGATGCTGAAATCAACAAAATTTTACGCAAAACCCATGCTCAACCTACAAAAGTTGAACTTGATATTAAAATCGGCGATAAAGTCAGCATAATCAGCGGCCCATTTGCTGATTTTGTAGGGGATGTAATGGAAGTTTATCCTGATAAGGAAAAACTCCGCGCTATGGTCTCAATTTTTGGCCGGGATACTCCCGTGGAATTAGAATATAATCAAATACAAAAACAGGATTAAAGGAAGGTAAATAAAATGGCAAAAAAAGCAATGGCGCTTATAAAACTGCAGATTCCCGCCGGAAAGGCCAACCCGTCCCCTCCAATAGGACCGGCGCTGGGTCAGCATGGCGTAAATATTATGGATTTCTGTAAGCAGTATAATGCCCAGACACAGGATATGGCAGGGAATATCATCCCGGTTGTCATAACGGTTTATGAAGACAGGTCATTTTCGTTTATTACTAAAACCCCTCCGGTTTCCCAGCTTATTAAAAAAGCCGCAGGCGTGGAAAAAGGCTCTTCTGTCCCTAATAAGGATAAGGTCGGAAGTATCAATAACTCACAGATAGAAGAGATTGCGAAAACTAAAATGCCTGACCTTAACGCAACTTCAATAGAAGCGGCAATGGAAATGGTAAAAGGTTCTGCCCGCAGTATGGGTATTACTGTTCAGGAATAATCTGGTTTTTTATTTAATGTGGCAGGGGAAAACCCGCTATGACCGCGAGAGGAAAATTTAATTGAAAAAAGTAACTTATTTAATTGAATTACAAAAACTTGTTATAACTGCTATAATTATACTGATAGGCGGACTCTCAACTCTTTTTATAAGTTTTAATACGGCAAAATCCAACTTTGTTTTAATCTCGGGTTTTTTAGTATTAATATTTTTAATAATGGTAAATAAAGATTTTAATAAGAAGATAACAAAAAGACTTAAGGACTAGAATATGGATTTATTTAGTATAGTTTGGATAATCGCATTTACGTTTGTAGTTATATTTGGACTTTATTGGTCTTTTAGTCCATTAAGAGATAAAGGTAAAAATCAAAAAAACAATTGCTAGTTTATATTAACGTGGCAGGGAAAACCCGCTATGACCACGAAAGGAGAAAATTATGCCGACAATTACAAAAAGAAAACAAAAAATCCTGGATCTTTTAGAAGATATAGAGCAACCATGCTCAGGAATGGATGCTATAAAATCTCTTAAAAAAGTATCCAAGGAGTTATCTAAATTTGATGAGACATTAGAAGCTCATCTCAGGCTGGGAATCGAGGTTAAACATGCTGACCAGCAGGTTAGAAGTACGGTTGTTCTTCCCGCAGGAACTGGTAAAACCACCAGAATAGCCGTGGTAGCAAAAGGAGAAAAAGTTAAGGAAGCCGAAGAAGCAGGAGCAGATATTGTAGGTACTGAAGACCTGGTAGAAAAAATCCAGGGCGGATTTTTTGAATTTGATAAACTGGTCGCAACTCCTGATGCAATGGGCATGCTTGGTAAACTCGGTAAAATCCTCGGACCAAAAGGGCTTATGCCTAACCCTAAAACCGGTACGGTTACTTTTGACATAAAAGGCGCTATTAACGAGCTTAAAGCAGGTAGAGTGGAGTTCAGGGCTGATAAACAGGGAATGGTTCACGTACCTGTCGGAAAAATGAGCTTTGATGAAGAAGCGCTGATGAAAAACTTTTCCGCACTGACTGATGCTATCCTTAAAGCAAAGCCTTCAGCAGCTAAAGGTACTTACTTAAAGTCAGTTTATCTTGCCAGCTCTATGGGGCCGGGGATTAAAATTGACACAAAGAATTTACCTCTTGAAATTAAAGAATATGTAGCCTAAATTTTAAATAACTCGAGTCACCAATTAGCCAAAAGCAAGGATTGACTGAGCAAGATTTGTCTGCGAAGCGGGAGCTTAAAATGATCCGGTTTTGTTCACGAAGCAGGCGGCGCTGTCCGCATTTTAGCAGCGAAGTAGGAGTTCATAAGACTCATTTTCACCCGGTCATTTTAAAAGCTCATTCATGCCTGCGGCAGCGGGAGCTAACGCAGTAGCTCATTCATGCTGCGGCAGCGGGAGCCCAGTCTCATTCATGGTGGGGATTTTTGAAAAATTCTTAACCCGTCATTCAGGTTAATTAAAATATACAAAAAATAAAGCATGACAAAATATGAAGAAATGCCTATATTATTGATAAAAACAATTTAAATTGGTAAAAAATCAGTTTGAAATAATAAAATGTTGAAAACACCGATATTATTTTTAATATTTAACCGTCCGGATTTGACAAAAATCGTTTTTGAAAAAATCAGGGAAAATAAGCCAAACAGGCTTTATATTGCAGCTGATGGTCCCCGCGCAAACAAGTCTCAGGAAAAGTATTTATGTGAGGAATCAAGAAAAATTATTGAAAAAGTCGACTGGGATTGCGAAGTTAAAACTCTTTTCAGGGAAAACAATCTGGGACTTAAAAAAGCTGTTACAGAAGCACTGGACTGGTTTTTTGACAATGAGGAGAAAGGAATAATCCTGGAAGACGACTGCCTGGCTGATAATTCCTTTTTTACTTTCTGCGAAAACCTGCTCGAATATTATAAAGATGATAAAAGAATAATGCATATTTCAGGCGATAATTTTCAGGATGGAATAAAAAGAGGCGATGGAAGCTATTATTTTTCAAAAATTATGCACTGCTGGGGCTGGGCAAGCTGGAGAAGAGCCTGGGAATTTAATGATAAAAACCTCACAACTTATAAATATTTTATGGAAAATAATTTAATTAGAAATATTTTTTCCGACATCCCGGTACAGAACTATTGGACCAGAAGCCTGAAAAGGTCTTATTCCGGAGAACTTAACAGCTGGGCCCTTGTTTGGGCATATTCAATTCTTTTGCAAAATGGTCTTTGTATAATGCCAAACAAAAATCTCGTATCAAACATAGGGTTCGGTATTGATTCTACTCATACAAAATGTACTGCCAGTAAACTGGCTAACATTAAATTAAATGAAATCTCCCAAATAACACACCCTAAGCTTCTAATTCCTGATTATAAAGCAGATAATTATACTTTTATAAACTATTTAAATGTTAAATAACTCGAGTCGCGAATTAATTTGTAAAAGCGAAAATTTTACAACCCACCCCCAACCCCTTGCTTCCCTACATTTTTATAAATTGTTATATAAAATAGGAAGTTTTATATTTTTTAAAACCCCTAAAGTTATTTTATAATAGTCATAATTGGGTTAGGTGTAGGGCCCCTACCCAAAACAAAATCCCCCTCCCTTGAGGTGTATTGTTTCGTATGATTCTGTTAGAATAAA
>JANQIY010000237.1 GCA_028281965.1 Candidatus Gastranaerophilales bacterium | reverse complement strand
CATATCCAGACCGGGCGTGTTGTAGTCACGCGCCAAGACGTCGGGATACATTACCATAGCAATGGGAGTATCCATACCTGAGAGGATAAACCCTTCCGGCAGTGTTGGTATCTGTTCACAGCTAGCGTTGATGGAAAAGCCCTGCAGAGGGTTCGGGAAGTGAAGTCCAATAACGGAGCCTTCCTTCATCCGGCTGATGAGCCGGTCGTGCCGACTTCCATCCACAACGCTGACTTCATTCGCCAGGGTGCCTTTGCGGTGATTGTAGAATTTCCGATCACCGAAAGTCTTGGCGTAGCTGTTGTTGACACCGGCCAGATACAGCTCCAGCTCCGATCCGAGATCGTCGGTGACGAGCTTGGGCAGAACCACCGGCAGACAGACACCGTTCGCGATGTTGGTGATCTGGGAGTTATCCCTGATAACTGCCAGCAAGCGTTCGGTTTCCGCCTTCAACTGTTCGGCTGTGACTTCGGTGTCAATACTTAGACACCCATGCAACCGCATAATGCGATTGGCGAAGTCCACTTCCTCGTCCAGCTTCGGCTGATCCAGTCGAAAATCCCGATTGGCGTCGCAGACATTAGCCTGCAGACCTTCAGGAATTCGGCGACCGTGCTTGTCGAAGAACAATCGGATTACATCTTCAACTGTCACGATTTTCTCGCCTCTCAACCACGCGTCCCACACTTCTTGACCGCCCAACTTATTGATGGCGGCTTCCACCTGTCCTAAACTTACAGTTCCGTATTTCATTGTTAAACCTCCTTGCAGGCTTTTTGCCCGCTTTTTGAATTTTTCCTCTGCCCGAGGATTGGGATTCTTCCTTTTGAAAGAATAAGTAATTTATATCACCATTACATTAAAAAGTAAAGTCCAATTGGCTGAAATTAGCCAATTTTAGCCAATAATCCTATTTATCTTATTTTTTTAAGCTATTATTCACTTTTGTAAAAAATCTTTGTTTATCCAAATATGATTATTTCGCCAGCTCATTAATTGTTTTATGCCAAATTCTTTACGGGCTTTTTCATTTATAGCCCGCATAGCGTCATAAACGCTTCGCTTACTATCTTTAAACCAATCAATCATATCCAGAATGTCTATTTCTTTTACTCGTTCGCCAAAAGGCAGACTGAACATTTTCTGGCAGAGAAAAAATTGATTAGTATTTATCGACACTTGGCATTTGCGATCTCCCCAGACAATCTCGCCGGTTTTGTCGTCAAAAGATAACTTTTTGGGTTTTATGGACTGCTCTAGCCGAACCCGAGTTATTTTTTCTTTTTCTTGATGTAAAAGCGATTTACTGGGTTTGAATATATAAAAACAGTCATCATCGGTTTTATAATTGCCAATGATATTTTTCTTTTTTAATTCTTTTAAATAATCCAGCTGAAATTCATGAGGTATATGGCCTATAAAATCAACTATCAGTTTATTTGTAGCTCTTTTAGATTCAATGGCTACCTCAATTCTATGTATCAGGGCATTAATAATCTCTGTTTTATAAAATTCATTTTTCATATTCATTTTTTTGAAAAAACCCGATTTGGTT
>JANQIY010000217.1 GCA_028281965.1 Candidatus Gastranaerophilales bacterium | reverse complement strand
TACTCCTTTTTTCACTGCATGTTTTGATTATACAATAATCATGGCTGAAAATGCAAGGAAAATTAGGGTAATGTCAGCCCTTCTAAAGGGAGGGGGTTGGGGGTGGGTTGTAAAATTTTCGCTTTTACAAATTATTTAGAGATTGGGGTTAATTAATGTCATCCCGCACTTGAGAAGCCTGCCCCGTGCTTTGGGGGGGATCTATCCAGTTAGCACTAAGTAATATCAGTATTATAGCGAAGTTGCTTAGACCCCGTGTCAAGCACGGGGTGACAAATCTGTAATTACAGTAATTCAATAAAACTAATGTGTCAGTGTACTAGAAATTTATTTTCGTTTGTAAAACCGGCTTTATCAGTCCATGACAATCCACAGGGCTTTTCTTAAAAACCTGCCCAGAAATGCCGCCAGTATGGCAAAAATAAAATCATACAGTATTTGCATGCCGCTTAGTTGCCATACCCAGCCAAATATTGCAAAAACAGATTCCTGTTTTAACAGGAGCATTATTGCCATATAAGCTATTCCCACAAGATGAATCGCTACAACGCCAAGTATTGCGGCTTTTATTACTTTTAGCATGTTCGGGCCTGTTGATAGGATTTTGCCGGTAAGCACCGCTCCTGCGAAAAATCCCAGGATGTAGCCGAACCCGAGCCTGAAAATATACTCCCAGCCCCCGCCGGAAGCAAAGATCGGGAATCCGGCCAGGCCAAATGCCACATATAAAAATATGGAAAACACACCGATTCCGGGACCAAGCATTGAGGCAATAAAAATAACAACGGGGATCTGCGGGATATAGTTTAAAAGCCTGATTATCTGGTCAATCGAGCTTAAGTTTGCAAAAAACTCGCCCGTGTTGGAAAGGGCTTCGTTTGGAATAGCAAGGATTCCAAGGGTTATTGGGGTAAATGTTGCTATTACGATTAAAAACGAGCAAAAAATAGCTACAAGCATTGCTCCCAGCCGGAATTTCGGAAATGTATCCAGAAACTTTATAAAATGAAACCTTTTTATAAGCTGGTTAGTCATGTTTTAAACTTTTACCCTTTGTTCCAGTTCTTTTTTCAGTTTTGTGAAATGCTCTTTATAGTTGTTGTCCCAGATGTTTTCAGTCCACATTACCATAGCGTCTTCTTCGTTGTCCTGGTAGTATTTTCGCCTTAAACCGAGACTTTTGAAGTTGTATTTGTAGTACAAATTCTGGGCGGCAATATTACTTGCTCTTACTTCAAGTGTAAACCATTTTACGTTTTTTTCGTAGCCGGCTTCAAGCATTTTTTGAAGAAGAAGTTCACCGATTCCGGTTTTTCTGGAATCGGGCCGTACGGCAATAGTGGTTATGTGCGCTTCGTCAACGATTAGCCAGAACCCGCAGTAACCAAGCACTTTCCCTTTTTCATCTTCCGCGATAAAGTATTTGCCGAACCGGTTTTCTATTTCCGCCTTGAAAGCCTCGGGAGTCCAGAAAAAATTGCCAAAAGACACAGATTCTATTTCCATAATCTGGTCTATATCTTTTTTATGCATTTTTCTGATTTTGATACTATTCATTATGAATAATGTTTTAGCATAAATTATCCCGAGTGTAAAAAGGTTTTAAAACAATTTTTAACCTGCCAATGTTAAGAGTTTGCTACCCTGGCAGATTAGCTGTGTAGATGTTTATATAGTTTATAACCCCGGTATTTGCCAAGAATCCTGGCTAATTCCGATTTTGTAGCTGACAATATTCCGTCAATATCCCCAAAATGCTCTAGAAGCAGTCTTTTATGAGAAATCCCCAGCCCGGGGACTTCATCCAATACTGATTTTATGGCATTTTTTTCCCTTAGCTTCCTGTGGTAACTTATGGCAAACCTGTGAGCTTCGTCCCTTACCTGCTGAAAAAGAAACAATGCTTTTGAGCCCGCCGGAAATACTACCGGTCTTGATTTGCCGGGAAGATAAATTTCCTCAAGCTTTTTTGCAAGTGAAACAACAGGTAAACCGTTAAGGCCTAATTCGTCAAAAACTTCCATCACTGCCGAAAGCTGGCCTTTGCCCCCGTCAATTATAATTAAATCGGGAATTTTCCCGTTATTTTCAGAATCCCTTAAAAGTTTGTGATAACGTCTTTTTATAACTTCTTTCATACCGGCGAAATCATCGGTATGTCCCTCAGGAAGCGTTTTTATCTTATATTTTCGGTATTCGGACTTTTGAGGTTTTCCGTTGATAAAGACCACCATGCCGGCAACCGTGTTTGTCCCCTGGATATGTGAAATATCAAAGCATTCAATCCTATTGGGGAAATCCGGGAGTTTAAGTTTTTCCTGGATATATCTTCCTACATCATTCCAGTCGTTCTGAAGTTCGTTAAGTTCGGTAATTTTAAGGTTTTCAAAAGTATGCTGGGCATTTTTTGCGGCCATTTCAACCAGTTCAAACTTTTTTTGAAGCTTGGGATTGATTATGTTTACTTTGCTGTTTTTTCTTGAGCTTAACCACTCGGCTATGACCTGCTCATCATTTTCCTCGATCTCGGCGGCTAAAATCAGTTCCTTGGGGATTTCCGAGTCGTCAATAAGCTGGTAATACTCGCGTATAAAAGCGATAAAGGCCTCATAAGGCGTGTGGAGGCGGTCCAGCTTTATATCAAAATCCTCTTTTGCAATCAGCCTGCCTTCCCTTACCTTCAAAAGCACCACCGCCATAAGCAGGTCATCATTCTGAAATGCAATTACATCCTGGTTAAGGGAGGTATTCTCAGAAATCACCTTTTGTCTTGTAACCGCTTTCATTACGTCAAAATAGCTGTCTCGAAACCGGGCGGCTTTTTCATATTCCTGGTTCTCGGCATGGTTTTCCATACGGTTTTTTAGCTCTTCCAGAAGCCTGTTTTGCTTGCCTGACAGGAATAATTCAACATGTTTTACAATTTTTTGGTATTCTTCCGGTGAAATATACTTCCGGCAAGGGGCAGGGCATCTTCTTATCTGATGATACATACACGGGCGGTCTTTAAAACGGGGATTTTTGCATTGCCTTAGCGGGAATATCTTTTTTATAAGCTCCAGCGTGGAATACATTGCCCGGGAATTTGTATAAGGGCCAAAATACCTGCCTTTATTGACTTTTTTGTCAGCTTTCCTGGTGATCATTATTCTGGGATATTCTTCGTCTGTTATTAAAAACCACGGAAACCTCTTATCATCCTTCAAAAGCACGTTATATCTGGGTTTATGTCTTTTGATAAGCTGTGATTCCAGGATCAGCGCCTCAACTTCGGAATCGGTTATTATAAATTCAAACCTGTCAATTTGCGGGACCATCACGCTTAATTTTGCAGAATCATGGTTCTTGTTAAAATAACTCCTTACCCTTTTACTTAAAAATTTCGCTTTTCCTATATAAATAACTTCATTTTCACTGTTATACATAATGTAAACACCCGGGGCCTCAGGCAGTAATTTTAATGATTCTTCTATAGAAAGTGTTTTTTGCATTTTTAGTTATCTATACGGCCGTGAAAACCATTAATAATTATCAATTAAATATTTTAGCACTACCTATACCTAAAAGCCCGGTTTTTCATTGCAAAAGAAGCAAAGCCCCCTGTTAAGGGAGCTTTACTTGCTTTATAAGGCTACCAGTCTACTATGAACCTATTTTAAAGTCTTTCTTAGCATGGTCATCTGCGATTTTCTTCATTGACTCTTGTTCAGTCTTCACTGCTTCGAGTTCGGTTTCAAATTTCTTTTGTTTTGCGTCTAATTCTTTTTCAAGAGTTTGAAGTCTTTTTAATTCTACTTCA
>JANQIY010000401.1 GCA_028281965.1 Candidatus Gastranaerophilales bacterium | reverse complement strand
GACTTGCGCTGAAATAACTTACCAGCTAAACTGGGGAGTGAGCTGATGGGAATAGCCATCACAGTGAGTGTATGCGATCGCCAAAAATTACAATGATCAGCGAAAAATGGAAATCGACTCTAAAAAAAGCAGCTCAAAAACTGACAGGGTACAAAAAAAGGGCATTCATGGCCGAAGTAACCGAGGACTATTTTGAGGGGTCTCCTCGGAAAGCTGAAACGCAATTGGGATGGTCACGCTCTGCGATCGCCACAGGATTAAAAGAACGAGAAACAGGAATCCTTTGTGCAGATAACTATCAAGGAAGAGGAAGGAAAAAAACAGAAGAAATCTTGCCGGATTTAGAAGAGGATATTAAAAGTCTGGTTGAGAGTTATTGCCAAGCCGATCCCAAATTTCAATCAACATTTGTCTATGCCAAAATAAGTGCCAGAGCTGTAAGAGAGGCGTTAATTAGTGAAAGAGGATATTCTTCAGAGCAGCTGCCTTGTCGTCAAACAATTGGAGAAATCTTAAATCGGATGGGCTATCGTTTAAAAAAACCCAGAAGGTTAAACCCCTAAAAAAAATACCAGAAACAGACGCAATATTTAAGAATTTAGCCAAAGTTAACAAAGAAGTCGATCAGAATCCGAAAATTCTCAGAATTTCTCTGGATTCAAAAGCGAGGGTAAAAGTAGGCAACTTATCGAGAGGAGGGAAAAGCCGAACTTTAAAACCCCTTCAAGCCGACGATCACGATCACCAATGGTCTGAAGTCTTGGTTCCCATGGGAATTCTGGATGTTCAAGGAGGAAATTTTTCGATATACTTTGGAACTTCTGCCGAAACATCAGACTTTATTGTAGATTGTTTAAGCCGATGGTGGCAAGACAATCAATGGAATTATTTGGGAGTAGAAGAATTAGCAATTAACCTAGATAATGGCATAGGGCAACGCAGCAATCGTAGCCAATTTATTAAACGAATTGTTCAGTTTGCCCAATCGACGAAATTAAGAATCCATTTAATATATTATCCTCCTTACCATAGTAAGTATAATCCGATTGAGCGATGTTGGGCGATTTTAGAAAACTATTGGAATGGAGCTATTTTAGATTCAACAGAAGCTGTCCTATCTTGGGCTTCTAACATGACCTGGAAAGGGAATCATCCTCAAATTCATCTGATCAAACAAACCTATCAAAAAGGTATCATTGTTCGAGATCCGGAGTTAAAAACTTTTCGACAGTTCTGGCAATGTTCTGAAACCTTACCCAAATGGGATGTGACGATCGCTCCTCCTTAGCTGGTATATTATTTGTACGCAAGT
>JANQIY010000239.1 GCA_028281965.1 Candidatus Gastranaerophilales bacterium | reverse complement strand
ATTTCAAATTGCCAGAAGAGCTTTCAGGTCGTTTTTCATAAAAGCAATTAGAATTTTAGTCACAAAAATATTGTGCATTAAATTGTAGGGGAATAAGGGTTGGGGGTGGGTTGTAAAATTTTCGATTTTACAAATTAATTCGCGACTCGAGTTATTTAACCTGAATCACGAAATACGTAAAACGAGTAAATTCTCAAAATTGCCCTGCTTGTCAAATAACATGTTCTGTGTAAAATAATAAGAACAAATAATTAATAATATAATCAGGAAAGCACAGAGCAATGAAAGTAAGAGCATCAGTCAAGAAAATTTGTGATAAATGCAAAGTAATTAAAAGAAGAGGAAGAGTCGCTGTTATATGCGATACACCCAAGCATAAACAAAGACAGGGATAATTTTTACGGTTTTATGAATTTTTTTATCAATTTAACTTGAATTATTTCCATGTTTTAAGTATTTTATGCCTTATCTGGGTATTTAGAAGAAAATACCGCAATTTGAAC
The DNA here is from genome assembly GCA_028281965.1 of Candidatus Gastranaerophilales bacterium. Lineage (GTDB taxonomy): Bacteria > Cyanobacteriota > Vampirovibrionia > Gastranaerophilales > UBA9971 > JANQEB01. Next base: position 6,629 of record JANQIY010000239.1, on the reverse strand, counting down.
AAAGCAAATACAAAGACAAAAACGCAAAAGGAGAAATTAATTAATGGCCAGAATAGCCGGAGTTGATCTTCCAAGAAATAAAAGAATGATTGTTGCCTTAACATATATATATGGTATCGGCAGTACCATCTCGAAGGAAATCCTGAAGAAGTGTAATATATCTGAAGATACAAGAACAGACAATCTGACCGAAGAAGAAATTAACAAGCTTAGAATTGCGATTGGCGAATATCAGGTAGAAGGAGACCTCAGAAGGACTGAGGCAATGAACGTCAAGCGATTAAGCGAAATCAACTCTTACAGGGGAATGAGGCACCGCAGAGGACTTCCTGTAAGAGGCCAGAGAAGTAAGACCAATGCAAGAACCAGGCGTGGCAAGAAATCCGGTCCGGTTGCAGGAAAGAAAAAAGCTACAAAATAAGTTCAATTAACCTTTTAAGGAGCATATAGTCGAAATATGGCAAAACCCAAGACAAAAACAAAGAAAAAAGAAAAGAAAAATATATATCAGGGCAGAGTCCACATACAATCAACATTTAATAATACAATAGTAACTTCAACTGATATACTCGGAAACGTGATTGCCTGGGCAAGCGCAGGCAGCAGCGGATTTAAAGGAGCAAGAAAAGGTACGCCGTTTGCCGCCCAGTCAGCAGCGGAATCAGTAGCAAAAAAATCAATGGAAAACGGTATGAAAACCGTCGAAGTATTTGTAAAAGGCCCGGGTTCAGGTAGGGAAACCGCAATAAGATCCTTACAATCAGCAGGGCTTGAGATTACTCTTATAAAAGACGTAACCCCAATACCCCACAACGGTTGCAGGGCACCCAAGAAAAGAAGGGTATAAAAATACAGATGTCATCCCGGATACTGAAAAAAGCTCAGCACAGGCTTTGATCCGGGGTCTATACAACTAAAATTTAGAAAAAAAAGGAGTCAAAAAATTGGCGCGACATACAGGAGCAGTTTGTAAAATATGCAGAAATGAAGGAAAAAAGCTGTTTTTAAAAGGAAACAGATGTTTTTCCGTTAAGTGTTCCGCAACAAAAAGACCCTATGGGTCAGGCCAGCACGGACAAAACAGGAAAAAATTATCAGAATACGCCGTACACTTAAGAGAAAAACAAAAAGTCCGTCACTCATACCTCGTTTCGGAAAAACAGTTTCTTAGATATTATAAATTTGCAATGAGAAAAAAAGGCGTTACAGGTACAATCCTGCTGCAAAACCTTGAATCAAGACTTGACAGCATAATCGCTACAGCAGGCTTAACAGCGGGACGTAAACAGTCAAGACAACTAATAAGGCACAGGCACTTTACCCTCAACGGCAGAATTGTCGATATTCCGTCATATAAGGTAAGGCCCGGCGATGAAATAGGCGTAAAAGCCAAAAGCACAGACTTAGTTAAAGGCATAATTGAAACATTGCCTGAAAAACCGGAAACCAACTGGTTAACAGTAGACAAAAACAAGTTAAAAATAAGGGTAAATGCCCTTCCGGAAAGAGAAGAGCTGGATCCGACAATAAAAGAACACTTGATAGTTGAGTATTATTCTAAGTAATTTCGATACAGGAGGTCGCAATAATCCTATGGATTTATCAATAAAATGCGTAAATACAACAACAGACTCAGATGGGTCAATATACGGGAAATTTATAATTGAACCGCTGGAAAGAGGATATGGAACAACAATAGGGAATTCCTTAAGAAGGGTGCTTTTATCCAGTTTGGAAGGAGCAGCTGTCACAGCAGCCAGGATAGAAGGAGTTACCCACGAATACACAACGATTCCCGGCATTACGGAAGATGTAACAGACATTCTCTTAAACATTAAAGGCCTTGTTGTAAAGAGCGAAAGCCCTGAAACACAAAGCTTAAGACTGGACGTGGATGAAGCCGGCCCTGTTTATGCAGCTGATATCCAGCTACCGGCCGGTGTAAAAATAATCAACCCGGACCTCGTAATCTGCAACTTATCCGACGGTGGAAGCATTCACGCTGACATTATTGTCGAAACAGGCAAGGGATATATAACAACAGATAACCTGCAGTCCTCAGAGGCAGGCACATCAATAGACATCCTTCCCATAGACGCTGTGTTTATGCCCATTAAAAAAGTCAGCTACACAGTAGAAAACACAAGGGTTGGAGATGTTACCGACTTTGACAAGCTTATTATTGAAATCTGGTCAAAAGGTAATGTAGATGTTAATGCGGCATTAAGCAAGGCAGCAAACCTTCTTATTGAACATTTCCTGCCGATAGCAAACCTTACAGGCCAGGCAAACATTGTTGCCCCTCAGCCTATCGAGGAAGAAGAGCCGGAACAACAGGCTCCAACTATAGGAATTGAGGAGCTTGACCTTTCCGTGAGAGCTTATAACTGCCTGAAAAGAGCAAGCATCAATTCTCTGGAAGAACTCCTTCAAAAATCAGAGCATGACCTGCTTAACATTAAAAACTTCGGTAAAAAATCATCAGACGAAGTTATAGAAAGGCTTCACGCATTCGGGCTAAAACTCAAGCCAAACCCGGAAGGTGTTGAAATAGAAGAATAAGTCTGATAACTAACAGATAAAAGGTAAAGAAAAATGAGACACCAGAAAAAAGTTGCAAAATTGGGAAAACCCCAGGATCAGAGAAAAGCCCTCTTAAGATCCCTGGTAACATCCCTGTTCATACACGGCGAAATTAAAACTACAATGCCCAGGGCAAAAGCACTAAGAGCTTATGCCGATAAGCTTATAACATTCGCTAAAAAAGGCGATGTGGCCGCAAGAAGGGAAGCTAAAGCCCTTATATATGAACAGGAAATCCCGGGAGCTGAGGCAATAGCTGTAGAAGGCCAGGAAAAACCTGTTAAAGCTACTGTTCTCAGAAAACTTTTCGCGGAAATCGGCCCCCGTTATAAAGAAAGGAACGGCGGCTATACAAAAGTTTTCAGAATAGAAAACAGGCGCGGTGATAATGCGGAAATGGCATTAATTCAGCTGACATAATGGTCTTTTGAGAAATAATTTCTAACAAATTAACGGCATGCCGTTAATTTGTTTTTTGGATAAGGGGTCAAGGGTTATGAACTATGTAGAATTAACAGGGTTTACAGCGGCGATACTGACAACAGTATCATTTGTCCCACAGATGATTAAGGTTATCCGGACAAAATCAACAGGTGATATTTCGCTTGCAATGTTTGCCTTTCTTACAACAGGGATTTTAATGTGGCTTATTTATGGAATTTTTATTGTTTCTATACCTGTAATATCAGCAAATTTATTATCATTGCTTTTTAATATGGTAATTTTGGTATACAAAATTAGATATAAGTAAGATTTTGTAATAAATTTGTGGTAAAAATATATTTAAAAAGTAAAATTTTGTGCTTTTTTTGTATACAAAATGTCATCATTTGTTGGTAAAAAGCAGAACTTTAGCAAAGCAAAAAACGAAGTAAAAAAGTTATCCTCCCTGAAACATAGTAAAAAGTTAATAAATGTAAAATTTTTTTAAAAATCTTTACCCTAAAAGTCAAACAAAATTTTCAGGAGCATTATTTTTATAAGAAACTGAAAAATATAATAAGTTCTATAAAGGAGAATATAGTGATTAAATCAGTTGTTTCATTTAAGGCAAACGAAGCGGTAGCGGGAGACCAGGCAACTGAAAAAAAACCCTCAAAGCCTGAAATTAAAAGGTGGAAGGATGTTTATCCCGAAGGATACAGACAGGAAAAGAAAGAGTTAAGGAAAAAAAGTACGATCATCGGTTTAGCTCTTGGTGCGGGAGTTGTACTTGGTACAATAGCCCATAAAGCAGGTGAAGTTATTATCGGCAAAAAACCTGCGAAAGAGGTTCTTGAGAAGTTTGTCGAACCTGTGAAGAAATTCTTAAAAACCGGGCATCAGCCTTTGATGGAAGCTTTTAAGAATAAAAAATATTTTAAAGGCAGCTGGGAATCTATTAAATATCCGGTAAAAGGTTTGTTTTCCGCACTGAACTGCTATCCGACCTGGGCAAAAGTGGCATTAGGACTTGGAGCTGCTCTTTTAACGCTCAATTCAGAATTTGAGTCAGGAAGAATATATGAAAAATACGATATTGACAAAAGAGCGAAAGAATTTGGAAGAAACCTTGAAAAAAAACTTAGAGAAAGTTTTGCTAAAAAATAAAAAATCGTGACGGAAAATATGCGGAAACGAGCCCTGATAAGTAAAACAGGGCTTGTTTTATGATAAGTATTTTTGTGAATATAATAAACTATGCAAAAAAATGACGAAAAAATCAGGTATGCGCTAACCATGGAATATATTGGAGCGGACTTCTGCGGGAGCCAGGTCCAGTCTGAGGAAATGACCGTCCAGTCAGAAATTGAGCGGGTGCTGGAAATTTTAACCAAACAGCGGGTTAAAACGGTTTTTTCCGGCAGGACAGACAGCGGGGTTAATGCAAGATGCCAGTTTGTGCATTTTGAGCTGGAAAACGAGGTTGATACAAAAAAGTTTATCTACTCCCTTAACGCGCTTTTACCGGATGAAATCAGTATAAAGCAGATGCAAACGGTGGATAAAACGTTTCACTGCCAGAAAAGTGCCCGGTACAGGTGGTATCGGTATATAATCAACAACCGTCAAAACCGCTCAATTTTTTTAAAAAATATCAGCTCGCATATTCCCGAAAAACTGGACATGGCTGAAATGAGCAAAGCTCTTGACTATCTTGTCGGAACGTACGATTTTACAAGCTTTAAGAAAACAAATTCCGATAACCCGGCAAAAGAGTGCAACCTGATGTATGGGCATTGCAGAAAAATTTCTGGTATTATTTACATAGATTTGATTGCAAATCGTTTTTTATATAATATGGTTAGAATAATAGTGGGCACATTGATAGAAATCGGGCGAGGCTCTTATAAAGCGGAAAAAATGCTCGAAATCCTGGAGGCAAAAGATAGGAAAAAAGCCGGTCCCACAGCCGATCCCCGGGGATTGACCCTTATGGGAGTCGGATATGACGAAAAATATAATTTAAATGAATTAATGCATATGGAGGCAACAAATGAACAAAACTTACTCTGCCAAGCCTCATGAAGTTGAGCGGAAATGGTATCTTATAGATGCTGAAAACAGGGAACTTGGAAGGCTTGCATCACTTACGGCAAACTTATTGCGCGGAAAACATAAACCTGAGTATACACCACATATTGATACCGGTGATTTTGTAATCATTATCAACGCTGATAAAGTTAAAGTTACCGGAAAAAAAGAAACAGATAAGTATTATTACTCACATTCCGGCTATCAGGGCGGTTTAAAGACAATAAACTTCAAGGATATGATGCAAAAATTTCCTACGAGGGCTATGGAAAAGGCTGTAAAAGGAATGCTTCCTCATAATTCGCTTGGAGCGCAGCAGTTTAAGAAGCTTAAAGTTTACGCCGGCTCAGAGCACCCTCATGAAGCACAACAACCCGTCGAATGGAAAGATCTGGAGGTAATTAAATAATGGTAAAACAGGAATACACAGGCACAGGACGCAGAAAATGCGCTATCGCCAGGGTAAGGTTAGTTCCCGGCAAAGGAAAGCTAATTATAAACAACAGAACAGCCAGGGATTATTTTGGAAACCTGCCTGCTCTTGAAATGAAAGCTTTCCAGCCGATGGTGCTTACCAAGAAGGAAAGTGACTTTGACATAAGGGTAAAGGTTTACGGCGGGGGGATATGCGCTCAGGCGGAGGCGATAAGACACGGTATTTCCAGGGCGCTTGCTCCTTTAGATGATGAAAACAAGACAATCCTTCGCTCAGAAGGGCTTTTAACCAGGGATGCCCGAGTTAAAGAGCGGAAAAAATACGGTCAAAAAAGAGCAAGAAAAAGGTTCCAGTTCTCAAAACGTTAATAATATTTTTAAATCATACAAAGCAAGCGGATTTTTATGTAAAAATCCGCTTGCTTATTATTTTTGTCTATCAATATTAGCAAAGTAATCCGTTCTCATCTATTAATTGTACTCTAGGGTTAGTTGAAAAATTGCCCCGGATACTTCTTTGGACGTCTTCCGGCGCTGATGTGTGAATAAAACCTTCACCGGTGTCTGCGTTTCTACTCATTTTAAATTTGTCGCCGGGATTTGCGGCAATCTCTTCTCCTCCCTGTGAAGTACTTCTTTCATTTATCGCGGCAATATTAGACTCTGTAAGCGTACCAATTCTTTTAACATTATCTGGAAAAATTGATACGGTGTTAGTATCATTTGTTTTACGGTAACTGTCGTTAAGACTACTCTTAATAATACCTTGTGCTGCCAGTTCCTCCGGGGACATGGCTGCTACTTTCTCATAGAGAGCTTGCGAATTGTGAATAGAAACCATAATAAATTCTCCTCTTTTTTCCGACTCTTATTAAATAGTATAAAAAATTGAACGTATTTTTTACACCGTTATTACCTCTTAATTTTATAAAAACAATTGCTTAGTGATTATTGCGCTCTATATTAATTTTTTTAAAAAAAATTAACATAATTAACTCGAATCACAAATTGTATTTTAAATATATTTCTTCGATTGTTTTTTCATAGTTATCAGGAGAAACTTTTAATTTTTCAAGTAATTTCAGGGTAATCCTTAC
>JANQIY010000363.1 GCA_028281965.1 Candidatus Gastranaerophilales bacterium | reverse complement strand
GCTTCTTTAGCTAGTAAGGCCACTTCGCAAAGTACTATTGTCAGGAAGCTGAGTGCATACAGGAGAAAAAACAGCACTGGAAAAGCTCTTGAGGAACTCAATAAAATCATTAAGTCAATTCATATACTCCGCTACATAGACGAAAAAGAGTTTCGGCAAAATATACAGAAGACCCTAAATCGTGGGGAGTCGTACCATGCCCTTAAAAGGTCTATATTCTATGATAACGATAGAAAATTCCGTGTGTCCAGTGAAGTAGAACAAAACACGTGGAGTGAATGTACAAGACTAGTAGCGTTAAGTATTATGTACTATAACTCTTTTGTTCTTTCTCAAGTAGCAGATATTTACACAAAGAAAGGAAAGAGCGCGAATTTCATAAAACATGTTTCTCCGATCCAATGGAGACATATAGATATGTATGGTCATTTTGACTTTAGAGATGAACCTAATGAGGGTGAACTAAAAAGGATAAGGGAAGCAATTGCAGGAATGGATTTTATCGTATTTCCTGAATAAGGCTAAAAAATGAGAAATTCTAATCTGGATTTTATTAAATCTGGGGATTTGCCAGAAACCCCTTCTTGGTTAACCACAACCAAGACAAAATGGAATACAAAGAAAATGACTTTAAAACTTTTAAATAAAAAATATGGATAAAAAGAAAAAATTAAATGAAGAGCTTTTTACTGCGATTCGTCAGAAAAAATCTTTAAAAAAAATAAAAGAATTGCTAAAGGCTGGCGCTGACCCAAATTATTGTCCACGCTACGAAGATGGGGTGGGCATGTATGGAGGAAAAACATTCTTAATTGAAATTTGCAGAAGCTATCATGACTATCCAGACAGGCTCTATCTAATCATAGAGCTGATAAGGGCGGGCGCTGACATAAATTTGGGAGACAATGAAAAAAACACCCCTTTACATCACGCTGCTCAAGCAGGCGATTTACATCTTTGTCTTTCTTTAGTTGCGAACGGCGCTAAGAGTCTAGAAAACGGATATGGCGATCAGCCATGTGACGTCGTAGATTACGACAATGTTTTAAGAGTTGCTATGAAAGACTTTTTGAACTAGATGACTAACAATGATAATTTTCCTAAATGTATACGCAGCTTTTATTTGTAAAAATATAGATGACCTGTAGGTCGACGCACATGTATTGGAAAAATAAAAAAAGCGATCACGCATGACCGCTATATGTGGTCGGTACAGGGTATGATTGCGCCCTGCAACTCCTTAAACCAATTGGTAATTGGTAAGTGCCAACTCCCAAAACTAATATTTTATGAAAAAATGCCAAAAATTTGGTCTCTTTTCTCTTTACGCATATCTTCGCTTGCGAAGATATGCGATAATATACAGGATAGATATTCAATTATGACTTTCAAAAAAATTGATGCGGTTATTGAAAAATTGCTTAAAAGGATTTTTGAAATCACGAAACTTCCTGAAGTTCTTGAAAATGAAAAGGACAACACTTTCATGTCTCTTGGGCAAGAGCGATTCGTCTTGCTGCTGAAATTTTAGACAAGCAGAATCCCATGTATTATACTAAAAACACATTTACTGCAGCTTTTCAAGATCAATCTTTTTGAATTTAAATTGAATCTCTCCATTTTCGCCAACAAAGCTTTTAGGACTTTCGTAACCAACATCTAACAGCTTTCTATTTTTTTTTGCGAAGAGCTCTAGTGCTTTGTATAGCAATGTGTTTTTTTGTATGCCCTTACCCTCTTCTAGACAGTATGCATCATCAAAGAGTAGATATTCTACTTTTTGTGGAATTTTAAGTTCTTTAAATAATTTTATAATTCCGAAATAAAGAGCAATAGCTCTATTCACAATTGCAGACCTGGTGTAATCTAATTTTTTAGAATCTGGTTTCAGTTTAGACTTGAACCTTTGCTCTTTTAAATAGATATTTAGATGACCATCTAGATATTTATCTATTTTAAATAGCCTTTTTTCAAGCCAGATTTTGTTTTTTCTTCCCGGCTTTAGCCTATCTTCTGGTCTTTTCATAAGAACACAAATATATACATATTTTTTCATATATCCAATGACCGCTATGTGGTCGGTACAGGGTATGACTGCGCCCTGCAACTCCTTAAACCATCGGATATAATGTTTCAAAAAATTGATACAATGTTTGACGGCTTTATAGAAGTCATTGTCAAAAAGATGACCTGAAGGTCGACTCATGCGCCGATCGTTCGAATATGCCCGCTTATGGAGGTCGTTTTTTAGCAGCCGAATTTTAGGCTTGGATTTTATCGTATTTCCTGAGATTACTGAATCTTTGGATATACAAAACAAAAGGTATATATTTGCATTGTTATTTAACCTTAACTCAATTATTATGTATTATCATGAAAATCAAAAACACGCAAAAGCTAAAGACGTTGCAATGATGATTTTGGGGGAGTCTATCGATGGAAAAAAATTGCATAAATTGTACAACCTCAAAAACTGGAACAGCTATGTGATAAAATCTGCAGAAAAAGGAAAGTATATATTTTACACAACTACGTTGCAGAAAGCTCGCAAAAATTATTACTACGAAGAAGATTCGATCCCAAGTGACGTCTGTAATGCTTTTGGGATCGAATTCATGAATGGTAATGATGCGCCACGTGGTGGAGCCTTGGGTGATTATGTGAAGATCACAAAAAAGGGGAAGATAAGGCTTAACGCTCTCAGAAAATGGATGCAAAGGGAGGATTTAATGAATTATGTCAAAGAAAACTTAACAAAAGTTAGAGTAAAGGCTATATCAATAAAATCTATTGCATAAATATTAAAAATTTACTTGAACACCTTCCCCGCCCGCTGCAAGTTGCGGATGGCCATAGAAGCCTGCTGAGAACTGAAAAACGGTACCTTTAGGTTTTTGAACGAAGAACCTACCCGCAAGTACGCCTCGCCTACTTCTTTGATCTCGGCAGCTTCGGGAACTCCCGCCACTTTTGCATTGACGGCGTCCAGCTGTTTAAATGAAAAGATACCCGACATGTTGGCCTTGATGCCAGAATCCATTGCTCTAGCGTCAGCTCGCTGTGTTGATAGGATCATGAAAACCCCAGAGCTCCTCCCAATTTGAGCGATGTGGCGAATGATGGCTTCGGCTTCAGGGATCAATTCAAAGAGCGCAGCATACTCTTCGATAAGCGCGATGTAGTACCTTATGAATGGTTTGCTGTGCTCGGCGGCGTGCTTGTTGTAGTCATTGATGTTTTTGAATCCGGTCTTTTGGAGGAGCTTCTGCACGTACGGGATGCGGTCTTTTAGCTTTTTGATCACTTCTTTGAGCTGATCCTTCTCGTTGGCATACGTGCACAAAGGAGCTAGGTCACTCATATCTTCCTTTTTCATGTCTAGCACGAATAGGCGCAAGGCGGAGGTATGATTCGCCCACATAATAGAGAGCAGGAGCGCCATCGCTCCTTTTGTCTTGCCGTAGCCCTGC
>JANQIY010000331.1 GCA_028281965.1 Candidatus Gastranaerophilales bacterium | reverse complement strand
GGAAAAGAGGCTCCGCCTCTTTTCGATTCTCTATAATTTTTTGGCAAATGTTGCATAGTCATATCCTGGCTTTTGGCTAATTAGCAACTCAAGTTATTTATACTGGGGAACATTCATAATTCCTAAAACACTTAAAATATTATGAAAAATTTCGGCAATTTGCCTGTTACCCTCAATATTAATTAAAAGTCCTTTTTTAGTATAATAATTTATTAACGGCTCGGTTTCTTTCTTATAAGTTTGAATTCTTTTGGCTGCGGTTTCCACGTTATCATCTGCCCGCTGTGTAAGTTCGCATCCGCAAATATCGCATATATTATCCGCTTTAGGAGGATTGAATTTCATATTGTACTTCTGGGCGCAGTTCTTACAGCTCTTTCTGTAAGCCATCCTATCTACAAGTATTTGTTCTTCAAGGTCGATGTTAAAAACATAATCAATCTGCTCGTTAATTTCCTTGAGAATGGCATCGAGACCTTCTGCCTGCTCAAGGCTCCTTGGAAAACCGTCAAGGATAAAGCCGTCTTTGGTATCAGGCCGGGAAAGTCTATTTTTTATAATCTGGATAACCAGGCTTGCAGGGGCTAGTTGACCCTGATTAATGTATTTTTCGGCTGTTTTTCCTTCTTCTGTTCCTGCGGCAATCTCTTCTCTTAGCATGCTGCCTGTATCAATGTGCGGAATTTTAAGTAACTCGGCAACTTTACCTGCCTGTGTTCCCTTGCCGCTGCCGGGAGGCCCTAAAAAAATCATTCTTTTTTTCATTGTTTCAAAAACCCTTCATACTGTCTTGCTAACAAATGTGTTTTTATCTGGTTTATAAAATCCAGGGCAACACCAACCATAATTATAAGCGCGGTAGCCCCGATCCCCTGAAGCGGTGTTATTTTCGTTATGCTTGTGGCGATTCCGGGAATCAGCGCTATTATACCAAGCCCGACGGCCCCAATAAAAGTCACCCTGGAAAGTATTTTTTCAAGGGCATCTGCTGTGGGTTTGCCGGGTTTTATCCCGGGGATTGAGCTGCCGTATTTTTTAAGGTTTTGCGCAATCTCCTTTGGCTGCATATTAGGCATAATTGAGGCGTAAAAGAAGGTTAAAGCCACAATTAGCAGGAAATAAAGCGCATAATATATATAACCGCCGGGATTAAGAACTGTATCTGTTAAAAATTTGATTACATCGCTTAAAAGACCTGGTAGATTCGCCTGGCCTGCTACACTGAGAATTGTTGTAGGGAACAAAAGTATTGCCACAGCGAAAATAATCGGCATAACTCCGCCGGGGTTAAGCTTGAAAGGTATATGAGTGTTAACTCCGCCGTAAACTTTGTTTCCTACCTGGCGTTTGGCATTTACAATAATAACTTTCCTCATTGCTTCCTGCATTATAACAATTAAAACAATTGTTGCAAGAAATATAATAAGCAAAAGTACCAGGGCTAACTGCATTGTTGCCTGGCCTGCAACAAGTTGGCCTGTTCTTTCCGCATAAAAAGGTATTCCTGCTATAATACCGCAGAAAATCAGAAGGGAACCTCCATTTCCTATTCCTCTTTCAGTTATCAGCTCAGCCAGCCACATTATAAATACTGCCCCTGCAGCAAGCGTCAGCACTGAGCCTGCAAATGTCAATGATATCATGCCGTCTACCTGAAGCGCGTTAATGCGCGTTAAATAGGTCATAAGCACAAATGACTGGAATAAAGCAAGGATAGCCGTAAAATTTCTCGTATACTGGGATAATTTTCGCCTGCCCTCGTCTCCTTCTTCTTTTTGAAGCTTTTCCAGCGCCGGTACTGCGGCTGCAAGAAGCTGCATAATAATTGATGCGGTGATATATGGCCCTATTCCGAGGGCGAAAATCGAAACCCGGCCAAGCGCGCCACCTGAAAATAAGTCCAGGAACCCAATAATATTACCGCCCTGGCCGCTTTCAATAATTTGCCTGAACACTTCCGAGTCTATTCCAAACAAAGGGATGTGAGAACCCATCCTAAAAAGCGCTATGATTAAAAAAGTGAATATTAATTTGTCTTTTAACCCTGATACCTGCCACATTGAAGCAAGTTCGTCAACTGACGGCGGGCGCATTTTTGCATTTACCATTTTATCTCCTCAACTTTATAATTATTTTATTTCTTTTTATTATATGCAAAAAATACTTCACTTTTTATATTATTTTATGCGCTAATTTTTTATATTAAATAACTCGAATTACAAATTAGCTTAAAAGCAATTATAACAAGGTTTTAAACGAGTTGAAATTTTAATTTTCAACATGAAGCAGACTACAAAAATTCTTAGCCACCGCCTTTGCGGTGCCGAAGAATTTTTTCCGCTGTCCTTAGGCTCTAAGGAATAAAGAAAAAATTCTTACCTGATTGATGATAAATGTTTGTTGACAAAAGTCGACAAATTTTGACAAATTTTGACAAATGTTTGTCGCCAAATGTCGATAAAAGTCGATAAAAGTCGATAAATGTTGACAAATGTTGGTAAATGTTGATTTCCGGGCTGGATGCTTAATTCAGGTATTTTTTTCGTCTTTTATTTCTTTATCGCGGTCAATTAATGTTAAATGCCGTTTATTTTCTGAATAAAACCCGCAGTTGGTAACGTACATAATCCCTTCAAGAGTAACCATGCCAAGTCCCAGAGCCTGTAAAAGAGGACATTCCACCCCTTTTTTAAAGTTTTTACAGCTCATGCACTGATCTTCTTTTTCTACGAAAACTTTACCGTCTTCACAGTACATATTTAATTCCTAAACTATTAAGCGCTTATCTGATAATTTATATTTGCCGTTTTTTAAACAGAACAAATTCTGACACGAACATCTATTATAAGGGTAACCTGATTTATAATGAATTTTGTAAAATTTTATTAACTTTCTTCAATTTCATCGCTATCTGTTTCAAGGTAGGCGATAATTTTATTAAATTCTTTATCATCCTCGATAGTTTCAAAGATATAGCTGTCATTTTCCTTATTGAGCCTCATAACAACAACTTCCTGTTCTTCTTCTTCGCCCTGGGCTTCCTCTTCATCGAGAAAAACAAGTAGTCCGTATTCCTGTCCTTCGAGTTCCATTATGTCCACAAGCTCAAAATTATACACCTGGCCGTTTTCATCCTGTGTTTTAATAATTCTGGACTGTTCATTACCATTATTTTCTGACATTTTTATCTCCTTTTAACTATTTTTTCCTGTCAAGGTATTGCTGTAAGATCAATATAGCAGAAGAAATATCTATAAGTCCTTTTTTTCTGGAAGGGTTCTTTTTTTGTTCTATAAGAGCTTTTTCCGCCATTTTACTTGTTAATCTTTCGTCTTCCAGCTCTATTTTTATAGAAATATTATTTTTAATCAACTCTAAATAGGATAACACATCCTCAGCCTGAAAACCCAGGGTTCCATCCATGTTCTTGGGAATCCCCGCTATAATCAGGGATACGTTATATTCTTCACAAATTTTTTTTATTTCTTCAACGGATTTTTTCTCGGGAATTCTTGCAATAACCTTTAAAGGCTGGGCAGAAATCCCGATGGGATCGCTTATTGCTGCTCCTATCCTCTTTGTGCCGATATCAAGCCCTAAAATTCTTTTGAAATCCATTGTTTCCTTAATTTTTGCATAAATTTTCTATAATCTCTTCAATACTGTTTTTGCTAAATTTCTCTTTGAGGGACATTTTTTCCTGTCCTTCTTTTCTTAAATTCCAGGGGGTTACGCTTTGCCGTATTTCGTTATCAAGGTTGTATTGATACCTTAATAAGCCCTCGTATATGGTTTTTCTTATGATTTCCCTGAAAAAGCCGTTATCTTTTACGTTAAAGCCATTTTTAGGGTCAATAGCCCATGCTAAAGATGCCGCAATGTTCTTAAAATGCTCCAAGTCCTCAAAGCTAAACAAATAAGCTATATTTTGCAATCTGAATTTGTACACTTCCCTTGTTTCTTCATTAAAAATTTCATCCATAAGTTTTTCCAGGTAAGCTTCCAGGAAATTTTCCAGCTCAGGGCCGTTTTCCAGGTAAAAGTTCTTATCTTCGACAAGTTTTAAGGTAATTTCTTCCAGGGATTTTTTTATTACCGGGTGGTCATCTTCTTCAAAAAACCAGTGGTCAAAGTCGGGGAATTTGTATAGGAGAGGGCTTTTCCCTATAAATGTTTTATCGGCCCATTCAGATGTTATTTTTTCGATACTGTCGGGCTCAAGCGGGGCAATATCGCTCAGAAGCGGCTTCCAGGCAACGTATTCATAAGGTAGCGGCATATTGCCAATCCTGTTAATTTTTTCGGCTTTTTCCATAAAGTATTTGCAATATTCGGGAGAGACAGAGATTCCTGTGCTTTTTTCCTGGAATTTGCAGACAATGCGGCTGAAATCATTTTTGCTTATGCCGTAAAACCCGAAACAATCAAGGATTCCATGAATATCGTTTAAGACAACGTTCATCACAAGAATGTCGCCGTTAACTCTTTTCCTGCTTGCGATTACAGCCTGGTTCCCCAGTCCGTCCGGTATATTGGTGTAAAATTCAAAAGGGGCGGAGTTTTCGGTTATTTTTGCTTTTAAGTCCAGGTTTTCGTCAGTTTCAGTGTCAACACCTGATATTTTAAGGGTATTGAGGCTTATTAACGCTTTTTTAACCGTTTTTTCATCCTGTGATATCTTTATAAAATCTTTTAATACCGAAACTGCTTTGCAGGATTTTGTTTCCCCTATGACTTTGATTAAGAATTCATCCATATGCGGGACTAATCTTGATTCAAAAGCAGGGAGCACTACATTTACAAGATGTTCACTGGAATAATCCTCCTGAAGGGATTTAATCAGGTTCATTTGCTCAACTTCCGGCAGGGAGAATAAAAAGTCAAGAAAGTCTATCTGCGCTTCGGGGTTTATTGAGGCGACATCAAGGAGCTTTTTCGTTTCTTTATCAACAATAGCTTTCGGGTTTTCAAGGTAATTTAAAAATTCTTCCGGGTCGGTATTATCACCGAGGTTTTTTAGTGTAACCCCTGACAAATCCCTTAATTCATCCGGGGAGTTAGGGGATTTTATGTATTCCCAAAGGGAATCGCTTACCTGTTCAAGAGTTGCGAGTTCTTGCAGGAACATGCTTATTGCCTGGCCTTTTTTATAGTCAACTTTGCCCAATTCTTTTACAAGGACTTCTATAACATAATCACCGTCTTCAATCGAACCTAATTTAGCCAGGTATTTAAGTTGCTGTTCCCTTGACATTTCTTCCAGCGAAGTTGTTTTTTGCAGCATCAGGGTGATTTCTGCTTTTATTTGGAATTTTGATAATTTTCTGTGTTTCATTTTAACCCCTGTTTATTTTTTAATTCCTTTCCAGAAACTCTCCAGGACTTTTTGAACATCCGAGGAAGGAAGTTTATCTTCCAGGATAAAGTATTGTACGCATATCATTACGCATTCTGAACATATATTTACGTCAGGTCCTTTTATCATCTTTACTACCATCTGGTTTGGCCTGCCGCAAAATGAGCAGTAAACTGATTCAGCAGGTTTATTTTCTTGCGGTTTTTCAACTTTTTCAGGTTTTTCTGATTTTTCCTTATCTCTTGCGTCTGCAAGGGACACTATTTTTTCTTCATCACTCATAAGAATTTTATCCTTTTAAATTATGTCAGTTTTAAAAGTTATTTTATTATGTATATTTTACATGAATTTAAGTTAAATTTTAAGAGCCTGTCCGATTAAAATTACTGATATCTTTTTATATAAAGCGATACAGGCTCCATCAGGACTATGATGTGTTAAAACCCTATACGGCTGTAAAACGGAGCAAAGTGCAGTCCCTGCTTCGCAGCGAAAACGCGGACATCACCGCTTGGGCGTTTTACAGAACCAGGTAAGAGCAAACATTTGTCATTGCGAGGCGGCGCGAAGCGCCGCCGTGGCAATCTGTCCAGTCAACATTATGGGCTTTCAGCCCATCCAGATAGATTACCACGTCGGGCAGAATAGCTTTTATATCAAATAACCAGGCTTATTTGCCTGCCCTCCTCGTAATGACATTGTTCATTTGTTTTTTTATTTCTCGGATAGGCTCTAGCACAGCAAGATATCGAAGACTTCAAATTAAATATGGCAGAAATGGAAGAATGTTGTAATGACTTAAATTCTGCAATAAAGGCTCTTTATCTTTGGGCTGATAGAATGGGGTTAAAATATAAAAAGAAATTTAAAATCGTTAAGATGGATAAATTTAGTAAATGACAAAATTTCTTCAATCAATACCGGGATGATGCAAAAAGCTCATTCTTATTACTTTCTGAAAAGGCCAAAAATTAATCTTCCCAGATCAGCTTATGCTTGGAAACAGTGTTTTTTGCCTGCTCGCTTACATAGAGAAACCCCAGATCATCAACCATTAAAAAGTAAGGTTTTTCAACTTTTACGGGCAGTATCCTGGGTTTTTCACCGGAAGCGGGCAGGAGTACAATTTCATCCGAGTTGTAATTTGCTACATAAAGGTTGTTGTATTTATCTATAGCAAGCCCTGCCGGGCCGTTTATAATGCCTTTTCTTGCGATAACCTTTTGTTCCCCGTCATTGTCAATAAAAATTATGGAATCCTTTTTAAAATCCGCAAGGTACAGGTTGTTTTCAGTATCTTTTACAATTCCTCCCGGGTTTTCCAGCTCGGTAACATTGTTTACCCGGGTTTTACAGCTTATTGGGCCGTTAGTCATTTTTTTAATATCTATTTCAGGTTCTTTAATTTCACTTTGCCTGCTTACAGAGAAGATATTTTTGCCGGGGTCGGACATAAACCTGACTATCTCTTCAAAATGCGGGTTTTCCGGCGGAATTTTCTTTATATAAATTTCCGCTTCTTCGAGGTTTTTTGAAATATAGTGCAGGGTTGCAAGCTTATAAACAATTTCATAGTCATCAGGCTTGTATTTATAAGCTTTTTCAAGCGCCTCTATAGCCTCTTTATTATTGCCCCGGAACTCTTCCAGTATCCCCAGGTTGTAGTAAGCATCGACAAACCTGGGATCTTCACTGACTGCCTCCTGAAAATACTTAATCGCTTTATCGTATTTTTCTCTTTCCGTCATCTGGATACCTTTGTTATAGGCCTGGACGGCATCTTCGCCATATGCAAATCCCTTTGGTTGAAAAGCTAAAACCAAAGCCGCGGTCAAAAATAATTTTGTAAAAAGTTTATGATTGATCTTATTCATAAAAACTTAACTCCTATTTTAAATAATTATTTTTATTTAAATAAAAATAATAATTATTATAAATATAGAGTTGGAGAACACAACAGGGTTATTTGAATAAACTGCGGTTATCCGGCCGGGCTAGCCTGACCGGGAAGTGTAATGGTTGAGAATTTTGCCTGTTTTTTGAGATAATCTTTTTAAATTGCTATAATTTAAGTTATGCTAAAAAAGGAAAAAAGGCGAAAAATTGCTTACAGGACCGTTTTTACCGAGAAACTGGCTTGGTTCAACTGATGACATAAATAATTCTGATGTAATAATGGTAGGGCTTCCCTACGACGGAACCTGCTCATTTCGTCCGGGGACAAGGTTTGCTCCGCAGGAAATCCGGCTGGCCTCCCAGGGGATAGAAACTTATTCTCCAATTTTTAATAAAGACCTTTCAGATATAAGGTTTTACGACGCCGGAGAGCTGGAATTCCAGTTTGGAAACAAAGAAGATGCTCTGTTTAAAATCGAACGGGCCGCCGGGGAAGTTTTTTCCCTTAATAAAAAATGGCTGGGAATCGGCGGGGAACATCTTGTAACCCTTGCCGCAGTCAAAGCTTGCCATGAAAAATACCCTGATCTTGCGGTAATTCATTTTGATGCCCATGCTGACCTTATTGAAGACTATCTCGGGGAAAGATATTCCCACGCTACGGTTCTCAGGAGAACTTCAGAATTTATCCGGGCCGAAAATATAATTCAAATAGGAGTGAGGTCCGGCACAAAAGACGAATTTGACTGGATGAAAGAAAACAAAACCTTTTGTAAATCTTGCGAAGAACTGGCAGATAGAGTTAAAAAACTTCAAAATAGGCCGGTATACTTAACTATAGACCTAGATGTCCTTGACCCGTCTGTTTTTAGCGGCACCGGAACCCCGGAACCCGGCGGAATGAGCTTTAAAGAGCTTATTAACAAATTGTACACGTTAAAAGACTTAAACATAGCAGGCGCTGACATTGTAGAGCTTTCGCCGCACTACGATATATCAGGCGTTTCCACCATCACCGCCGCAAAAACCATAAGGGAAGTCCTGTTAATTTTGTAGTTAACTCGAGAGTCGCTAATCTCATGTCTGCAACCTTTGCGTAACTCATTACCATCCATCCCAACCTGAAGGAATAACGAAAATTAACTCATTTTAATATAAATTGAAGAAAATTTATGTTTGTTATAAAAGATATAGTAAGTTTAGAGATAGCTAACAAAGGATAAATGACTTATGAAAATCGTAGTTTGCGTAAAACAAGTGCCTGATACGGCAGACATTAAGTGGACAGAAAACAATACTATGGTTAGAGAAGGTGTAGAGAGTATAATGAATCCTTTTGACGAGTATGCAGTGGAAACAGCTGTTAGAATTAAGGAAGCAAACCCTGATACAACCATAACTGTCCTGACAATGGGCCCGGCCCAGGCAAAAGATGTCCTTAAAAGATCAATTGCAATGGGAGCCGACGAGGCAATCTTAATTTCAGACAAAAAGTTCGCGGGCGCCGATACCCAGGCTACAAGCCGTACGCTTGCAGCAGCAATCAAGAACAAAATCAGCGAATTTGACCTGATACTTTGCGGGATGTTCGCAATCGACGGCGACACAGCCCAGACAGGTCCCAGTTTAGCCGAGCATCTTGGAATTGCCCAGGTAACGTACGTCAAAGAGATCGAGTATTCGGGCGGGCAAAGTATTATAGTTAAGCGTGAAGTTGATGAGGGTAATCAGAAAGCTGAAATGACACTTCCGGGATTGGCATGTATGCTCAAATGCGATTATGAGCCGAGAAAACCTTCTATTAAAGGTACAATGAAAGCTAATAAAACTCCAATTGCCGAGTATAACCTTGAAGACCTGGGACTTAACCCCGAAGAAGTCGGGTTTAGAGGTTCTCCTACCATTGTAGCCAAGGCTTTCCAGCCTGAAACAAGACAGTCAGGCGAAATAATCCAGGCGGCAACTCCTCAGGAAGCTGCTGAGCAACTTTTGGAAAAACTTAAAAACGATAAAGTGCTTGTATAAGACTGGTTTATCTCCTTGAACCTTTTTCAGGAGCTTATTACCAGACTATAATATGCTGAGAGCAAGTTCAGCAGGACAATAAGAAAAATAAAAATAAAATAGGAGAAAATAAATGAGTGAAAATAAAGGTATTTGGGTAATAGCCGAAAGAACAGCTGAAAATACAATCGCAGGTGTTACACTTGAGCTTATTTACGCCGCAAAAGAACTTTCACAAAAATTAAACGGCGAAGAAGTGGGCGCACTTCTTTTTGCGGGAAACGATAATGTGGAACCTCTTTTAAAAGAGCTTTCAGAAGCAGGAGCAAATAAAGTTTACTTTGTACAAAACGAAAACCTGCAAAATTATTCTACAGAATTGTATGCCAAAGCGGCATGCGAGGTAATTTCGCAGAAAAATCCTTCTATAGTGCTTGTTGGAGCTACAACAACGGGAAGAGACCTTGCCCCGAGAATTTCAGCAAGGCTTAATACCGGCTTGACAGCTGACTGTACAAGCCTTGATATTAACGAACAGGGATTGCTTGCCGCTACAAGGCCAACATTCGGCGGAAGCTTAATGGCAACAATTATTTGCAAGACTGCAAGACCGCAGATGGCTACTGTAAGACCAAAAGTGCTTCAAAAAGGAGAACCTGACCTTTCTAATAATGCTGAAGTGGAAAAAATCGATGTTGATCTTGACGCTTCGGAAATAAAAGTAAAGATTCTTGAGTGCATTAATACTTGTAAAGGCGGTTGCAAGATTGAAGATGCGGATATTATTGTATCCGGCGGGCGCGGTATTAAAAATGCCGAAGGATTTAAAATTCTTGAGGAACTCGCAGAAGCTGTAGGCGGAGCAGTAGCGGCAAGCCGGGCATGTGTTGATGCCGGGTGGAGAGGTCATTGTGACCAGGTCGGCCAGACAGGAAAAACAGTCTGCCCTAAAGTCTACATTGCCTGCGGGATATCAGGCGCTATCCAGCACGTTGCGGGTATGAATTCAAGCGATATTATTATTGCAATTAATAAAGACCCTGAGGCCCCGATTTTCCAGATGGCAACATACGGGATAGTCGGCGATCTTTTTGAAATTGTACCCGAATTGACAAAATCTCTTAAAAACTCACAGTTAACCTGCAGTTGCTAAGACTTTATAGAATAAAAATAAACCGCCATTTTAATTTAGAGCCTATCCGAGAAATAAAAAATAAACGAACAATGTCATACGAGGAGGGCAGGTAAATAAGCCCGGTTATTTGATATAAACGCTATTCTGCCCGACGTGGTAATCTATCCGGGTGGGCTTTCAGCCCATAATGTTGACCGGCCAGATTGCCGAGGCGGCGCGAAGCGCCGCCTCGCAATGACAAGTGTTTGCTCGGTTCTGTCTATAAATTATTT
>JANQIY010000269.1 GCA_028281965.1 Candidatus Gastranaerophilales bacterium | reverse complement strand
AATTTTTTCGGTCGAGCGACCGACCGAAGGGAGGGAAGCGAGACCAAAGAAAAAATTGGGTGGGTGGAGGGAGAATGAATTTTTGAAAATTTTAAAAATACTTAAGTTTTTATTGTTTACTCCTTAGCAGCGAAGCAGGAGTTCGTGAGAACTCATTTTCGCACCGGTCATTTTAAAGCTCATTCATGCCAAAAAAATTATAGAGAATCGAGTTATTTAGGAAGCCATATTTAATTCATCCTGTAATTCGGGGACTCTTTGGTGATGGTCACGTCATGGACGTGGCTTTCTTTGTATCCCGCCTGGGTAATCTGCACAAACTTCGCTTTCCTGCGAAGCTCCTGCAAGTCTTTAGCGCCCACATAACCCATACCTGATCTTAACCCGCCCAGCAGCTGGTGAATATTAAATGACAGCGTCCCCCTGTATGGAACCATGCCTTCTATTCCTTCCGGGACAAGCTTTATCTCGCTTTCGGTTTCGCTCTGGAAATACCTGTCCTTGCTTCCCTGCTTCATAGCTCCCAGTGAACCCATTCCCCTGTACATCTTATAACTTCTTCCCTGATAGAGGATGGTTTCCCCGGGGCTTTCCTCGGTTCCGGCAAACAGGCTGCCTATCATCACGGAACTTGCTCCCACTGCCAGGGCTTTAATTATATCGCCGGAGAACTTAATACCGCCATCTGCTATAACGGGGATGTTATGCTTGCCTGCCACGCTGCAGCAGTCAATAATCGCTGTTATCTGCGGGACCCCGATGCCTGAAACAATCCGGGTTGTACAGATTGACCCGGGTCCGATCCCTGTTTTTACCGCGTCGACCCCTGCCTGGATAAGAGCTTCTGTTGCTTCCGCCGTTGCAACGTTGCCTGCTACCAGCTGGAGGTCAGGATATTGGGATTTAATCTCCCTTATAGACTCCACGACTTTTCTGGAATGCCCATGAGCTGTGTCAATGGTTATTACATCGACTCCTGCCTCTATAAGGGCGGAAATTCTCTCATCCCTGTCGTCAGATACCCCGACTGCCGCTCCGACCCGTAATCTTCCCAGGTTGTCCTTACTGGAATTCGGGAATTTTATCGCTTTTTCAATGTCTTTTATTGTAATAAGCCCTTTTAGCTCATAATCTTCGTTTACCACAAGCAGTTTTTCAATACGGTTTCTATGCAGGAGCTTTTTCGCCTCTTCAAGGCTGATCCCTAATGGCGCTGTGACAAGGTTTTCCTTTGTCATAACATCTTCTATCTTCTGGTTAAGGTTTGTTTCAAACCTTAAGTCCCTGTTTGTCAAAATACCTGCAAGCCTGCCTTTTTGGGTTATGGGAAGCCCGGATATATTGAATTTTTTCATAACCTCCAGGGCCTCGTAAATTTTCTGCTCAGGCTCCATTGTCACAGGATCAACTATCATTCCGCTTTCGGACTTCTTTACCTTAAAAACTTCAAACGCCTGTTCCTTTGGCGTCATATTTTTATGTATAAACCCGATTCCTCCTTCTCTTGCAATGCTTATTGCAAGCTCAGATTCTGTTACCGTATCCATTGCAGCGCTCATAAGCGGAATATTAAGCTCTATCCGGTTTGTAAGCCTTGTAGCAATATCAGTGTCCCTGGGCAGAACCTCTGATTCCTGCGGGATAAGAAGTATATCGTCAAAGGTTAATCCTTGTTTTATATTGATTTCCGGCATTTTATATTTTTCCTCTTTTTTTTCAAAAAAATATTTTTAGATTAAGGTTTGATATAGTTTAATATCAAAAAAGCCCTTTTGACAAGGTAAAAACTGAAAATTTAAACTTTAATAAATAATCAAGCCTTGAATAGGAAATTGTGTTGTTTAGTAAAAAACTTTATAAATTTATTCACTATATTATATAATTAAAATTAAATAGTTTACTTTTAATACAGGAATTTGGAATTGCAGACAGAATTGAGTAAGTTAAACAAAATAACGTTTATTATAGTAGCACTCGCAGGTATTTTACTAAGTATTGAGCTTATTTTTGTCTATTATAACGCTAATTTTAACCTGGATTCCGGCCCAAGCTTTTGTGCGGTAAATGATTATCTTGATTGCGACGCAGTGGCCGTAAGCAAGTATTCGAGGTTTTTGGGAGTTCCTCTTGCTGTGTGGGGATTAGGCTTTTATTTATTTATCCTGGGACTTTCAATATTTCCATTCAATAAATTTGAAATATTTAAGGATTTTAAAAACCCTAAGAGCTATATTTATGTATTATCAACGTTTTCGGTTGTTTTAAGCGCAGTGCTTTTCGGTGTTTCGCACTTTTTAATCGGGAAAGTCTGTATGTTATGCCAAAACCTGTATCTTACAAATATAACTTTGTTTGTAGCGGCAAAACTTGGCCATTCTTATAGTGAACTGTTCAAAGTTGCGTTTAATGACATAAAAAACATCCTGTCAGGCAAATTCTGGAGAAATACTGCCATAGTAACCGTTATAGCGGGAATCTCGGTGCTTGTGCTTATCAATTTCTTCAAGCCTTTTACCCCGGAAGATAAAATTCCCCTGGTTAAAGCAGAGAATCACTATAAACTCGGCACTATAGGAAATTTACTGGGGGATAAAGACGCTAAGCTTGTAATATATGAATATACTGATTATGAATGCCCATATTGCTCAATTTCAAACGCTATGATGCTCAGGCTTTCAAAAGAAGTTAAAGGTATCAGGATAGAACACCGTGATTATCCTCTTGATAAAGGCTGTAACCCGCTTGTTAGAAATTCCGCCCACCCTAATGCCTGTCTTGCCATATATTATGCAAAAGCCGCCAAAAAACAGGGTAAATTCTGGGATATGAGCAGTTTGCTTTTTGAAAACAGGGATAATTTAAGCGAAAAAAATATTTTAAAACTTGCAAAGTCAATTGGACTGGACACGAAAAAGTTAAAATCAGATATCGAAAAAAATAAAGATTTATATAAAAAACAAATCAGGGAAGATGTCCTTAGAGCAAGTAAATTAGGAATAGACGGAACTCCGAGTTATGTTATAGGCATAAAAAAATACGAAGGGCTTCAACCATATGAAAAATTCAAGGCAACAGTTATTGAAAATCTGTAAAAATGCAGGACTGCTCTGAAAATTTAAATCCCGAAAATATTCTTATTCATGTATGTTGCGCTCCCTGCGCCGCTTATTGCATTGAAAAGCTTCAACAAGATGGATATACGCCTGCAATCTATTTTTACAACCCCAATATTCATCCGGAAGCGGAGTATAAAAAAAGACTTGAAGAGCTGGCCAGGTTTGCTGAGTGTAAGGATTTACCTTTACATATAGAAGAAGACCCCACTGAAATATGGCTTGACCTGGTAAAAGGTCTTGAAAATGAAAAAGAGGGCGGAAAACGTTGTAAAACCTGCTTTGATATGCGCCTGGAAAAAACTGCCCAATTTGCAAAACAAAAAGGTTTTGACGGGTTTACAACGGTCTTAACTGTAAGTCCGCATAAAAATAGCTCTTTGATAAACAAAATTGGAAAAGATATAGCGGAAAATATAAGCATTAAGTTTCTGGAGGAAAATTTTAAAAAACAGGACGGTTTTAAAAAAAGCCTGGAATTATCAGAAAAATATGGTTTTTACAGGCAAAGTTACTGCGGCTGTGTTTATTCTATAAGATTTTGAAAATTTTTCTCAAAATAAGAAGTAAAAATTTATTGTTACCTGCTTAATGAATCAATCTACTAGCCTGAAAGCATTCCATGTAGTTTTTGACGCTGCCGGAAAGTAAGTAATCTCCTTTTTTGCAAAAAGTTTTCCATCGCACAGTACCTGAGTTTTTTCTGGTTCATAAGAATCCTGTTTTGCAGGTTCCTGATGGCAATATCAGAAATAAAAGGATTGGTTAAAAGCGATTTCAGCAGTTTTTTATCGTATTTTATCTGGTAAATTATTTCAGTGCTGGTTTTTTGCCATTCTTTATCAAGAATTTTTATTTGAGCCTGCTGGCTTAGCGTAAGGTTAAGACATTCCCAGTTTATTGCCTGTGAGCTGGCAGTTGCCATTCTAACACAGCTGTTCGCGCTTCCGCTAAACAGAAATACTGCGGCAAGTATTGATATAACCGGTAATTTACAGCGCCTAGTTTCCATAAATTAATGAAACAACCTCTTTTGGCGGTTCTGAATCAAGTTCTGTCAGTATAAATTCTTCCGATTTTACATACATAGGTCTTTCTGTCCTTATATAGCGGGTTTTATTGATATTTATATCTTCCGGTTTTGTAGAGGTAAACTGTACTGCTGAAAACCAGCCGAGAACCGCTATAAAAACCACAGCCACCGCTGAAGTCAGGATTTTTTTCCTGTTTTTTAACTGACGGATTTTTTCAATAACCCTGGTATGTGTTTTTTGCTTTTCTATAAAAACTTCGTCATTATAGGAGTTTTCAAGGTAATTCCTGGTTAAATTGCTTACCTCTTTGATTTTTTCATACTGATTTCTGCAAAATTCACAGTTAATAACATGTTCCAGTATTTCTACAGTCTTTTCCCTTGGCAGTTCACCATCAATGAATTCTGATAGACCGGATTTTATACTCAGGCATTTTTCAATTTCCGCGGGAAGGAGTCCTTTAACAGCGGGAATGTCGTCATAAGAGGCATCTTTTTGCCAGGATGTCTTTATAAGGCTTGAAAGCCGGCGTATATTTTCCAGTTCCTGCCTGCAATCGGGGCAGCTTTCAATGTGGTTTTCCACTAGTTTCATATCTTCATCGGATAATTCCATATCAAAATATGAAGAAATCATATTTTTAATCCTGTCACATGTTAAAAACTCATTCATTTTCGCCTCTTTCCTGGTTTAAGTAAGGTTTAATGTCCTCTTGAAGCCTTGAACGGGCTCTTGATAGTCTTGATTTTACTGTTCCTATGCTATTTTTAGTTAGTTTTGCTATTTCTTCATAACTAAGCCCCTGTAATTCTCTTAAGACGACAACAACCCGGAACTGTTCCGGCAAATTTTCAATCGCCTCTCTAATACGCTTATCAAGCTCGCTTCCAAGGGTGCGTTCTTCCGGGTGTTTCTCTGTGTCGGCTATATTTAAAGCCATGGGGGTTTCTCCCGCCTCCATGTTAAGGTATGGGGCATCAATTGAAATTGTATTAAGCCTGCGGGTTTTCCTTCTAAGTTCGTCATAAAAAAAATTGGTTATAATCTGGTTTAGCCAAAACTTAAAAGTTGCGGGCTTTTTGAGCTTTTTTATCCCCTTTGCCATCCTGAAGAGTACTTCCTGGGCAATATCAGGGATATCAGTCCTGTTTGGGTCAAGGTGGTAAAGAGTACTGTACACTGTTTTTTCATTTCTCCTTATTAACTCTTCAAGCGCAAGGCGATCATCCTGTTGAGATTTTTTTATCAACTCGTCAAGTTCCATATTCCTGTAGATGTCCCTTGGCTTTTCTTTCAAGCAGGTCTTTACCCCCCATTTAAGACCGGTTCAAGTTTCGAGGCATTCCGGGTAATTTATTTTTCCCGGAATAACATCTTAACCCTGATTAGCATTTTAAATTGATACAAAAAACTTAAACAGGCACAGTACAGCTAAAAACATGGGGTAATATTATCTATGGCAACTAAAACTTTTTAGTAATAAAATTATAGAGATGAAAAGGATAATTGATGTAAACTTAAACCGGACTTCTGAAGCTCTGCGGGTACTTGAGGAAATCGCCCGTTTTTCCCTGGATAACAAGGCAGTTTCCGCCATGTTTAAAAACATGAGGCATGACATTATTAACACATACAGCTCTTATTATTCTGAGCTTTTAAGCAGCCGTAACACTGAGGAGGATATCGGAAGGGAAATCCCTAACCCTTCTTCAAAGCCAGGGTTAATTGATGTTTACAAAGCTAATTTTAAGCGGCTTCAGCAGGCTTTAAGGACTCTTTCGGAGTATTCGGGGATTTTAAGCGTTGATACGGGCCTGCTTGAAAAAATAAGGTATGAGTCATACACGCTGGAGAAAGTTATGTTTCAGGAATTAACGCAAAAATTTAACAAAAAGAGGTTTAATGACAAAAAACTTTACCTTGTGACTGACAGGTCAAATTTTAGCTGTCACAACGATTTTTTGAATGCTGTAGCTGCTGCCCTTGAAGGGGGAGTAAGTGTAATCCAGCTGCGGGAAAAAACAGCTTCCACCCGGGAATTTATCGGGCTCGGGAAAAAAGTCCGGGAACTTTGCGCTTTATACGACGCAATTTTTATAGTGAACGACAGGGTTGACATTGCACAGGCGATAAATGCCGATGGAGTTCACCTTGGACAGGAAGATATGGATATTCAAAACGCAA
Organism: Candidatus Gastranaerophilales bacterium; assembly: GCA_028281965.1. GTDB lineage: Bacteria > Cyanobacteriota > Vampirovibrionia > Gastranaerophilales > UBA9971 > JANQEB01. The sequence continues at coordinate 1,309 of JANQIY010000269.1, read as the reverse complement.
GAAAAATACTGGGAGAGGCATCTATAATAGGGATATCCACTCATTCCCCGGAGCAGGCGTCAATTGCCGTTGAATCCGGAGCTGATTATATTGGCGTAGGCCCTGTGTATTCCACGCCGACAAAGCCGGGAAGACCTTCTGTCGGTCTTGAATACGTAAAATGGGCTTCCGGGAATGTCGATATCCCCTGGTTTGCTATCGGCGGGATAAACCGGGAGAATCTTCAGGACGTAATATCTGCCGGCGCCGAAAAAGTTGCGGTTGTCAGGGCAATAATTAACGCCGAAAAACCTGATAAAACAGCGTCTGAGTTTCTGGAGCTCTTAAATTCCCGATAAGGATTGCCTGGAAGTGTCCCGATATCATGTTTATAAGAGCCCGTCGGCTAAAATTACTGGTAGCTTTTTATATAAGGCGGACGTAAGAACTTTTTCAACCCGGGATAAGCAATAATATGCAGGAATCTGTTTTTATATTATTAGAAGGTTGTTTTCGTATGGAAGTTTAATGGTCTTAGAAATTGTACAATTTAATCCTGAACGCAGAGGTCAGGACAGAAGGGCAGCTTCTGTCCCGGTTTTGCATGAAAGACGTGTAAGCCCTGACAGGAGGGGAGCGCCTTCTGTATTTGGTTTTGGTAAATTAAAGGAGGACGTGGACAGGTTTGATAAAACGGTGCCTGCTAATCCCTTTACCGCAGCCGCCTCAATCCCGCAAATGGACGGGGAGAAAAAGCATAGCTCTGTTTTAGGCTTTTTTAACTCGCCTCAAGGCATGTCCCTTTTGTTTCTTGGTGGTATTATTCCTATGATAAGGCGTAACCAGTCGGTTTTTGAAAAAATTGAAAATGACAATACAGAAGGAGCTCTGACCCAGCTCGGCGCGACAGCTGCACATATACCTTATGATTTGACTTTGTTAACTTTAGCAGGCAGGGAATTTAAAGACTGGAAGGATAGTGGATTTAAAGAACTACCTAAATATGTACACCAAAGAGAAATGCCTCTTCTTAAAGGAGGTGTATTGGGTGGAAGATTTAAATGGCTGGAAAAGTTTGATAATACTTTGTTTGAAACAAAATTTGGCGATAAAGTAATGAATTTCTTTAAAGTTACTGTCCCTGAAGAAGATATAGTTCCAATGAATGGTGTTAATTCAAAAGGGTCAAGTTTCTTTGGTGTAAAATTTTCAGGAACCTCAACTCAAAATATTGTTGGACGTTCACTTTTAAGAGTTTCTATACTTGGAGTTATTACGGGCGCTTTATTTGAAATACCAGCGCTAGTAAAGTCAGTAACGAAGACTGAGG
>JANQIY010000268.1 GCA_028281965.1 Candidatus Gastranaerophilales bacterium | reverse complement strand
GGTGGCTGTGCGCGGCAGCGGGAGCTAACGCAGTAGCTCATTCATGGGTGGGTTTTGGCAAATGTTGCATACATGCAATTAGCAACTCGAGTTAATTTGAAAAAATTCTAATTGTTACAATTCTTTATATAAAAAAAAATATAAGCAAATTTTAAAAAAAAGTTTTTTTTATATAAATAGCGCTATTTAACGGGAAGTAAAAAACAAGGGAAGTAATGAATAGTACGGATTTAAACACAAGTCAGTATACAAAGGGATACAGCGTCCCATCAAAGGATGTAGGCGCTGTGAATATTTATATAAACAACCCCGGAGTAAACCAGGCTCCGGGGTATCCGACGTATTATTCTCCCCAATATTACTATCCCCCGCAGTATTATTACTACCCTCAGACAAAACCTCAGGAACAGAGGCCCCTGGCTTCTCAGAGCATGGAAAAAGAACCCGCTCCGGAAACTAAAACAGGTGATAAAGAACTGACACCTCTAACCGAAGAACTGCTCAATGGTTTAAGCTCCATGCTAACACAGGGCGATGAGCAGGCAAGACTTCATGCCATTGGCAAAGTCCTTGGTTTATTAAGAGAAGATCCTGAAAACAGAAAAAAAGATCCGAGGTTAGTCGGCTTAATCAATACGGCACTTCATCCTGAACAGCCTGATGAAGTCCAGACAGCGGCAATAATTGCCTGCAACAATGGAATCGTTGAAGGTAACCAGGTTACTCGTCAGCTTTTGGAAGCTGAAGCAGCCAATAAAAATGAATACGGCACTGATTCGCTGGCAGCGTCCGCTCTCAGCACAATGTCGAATTCCGGCATGTCTAACAGTGCAGTCCCTTTAGATGGATCTAAAGGGCAAAGATTAAATGTAATTTCACATTAGGAGATAGATAAATGTCTGTAGGAAAAGTTACAAGCACCCCTCGAGCAAATCCTTCAAAAACTAAAAGTCCTTCAAAAACTAAAAAAACAACTAAAAAATCTAAAGGAAGTGCTTCAAGCCCTTCAAATACTCAGACAGCAGGTAATAAAAGTAGCAAAAGCTTATATTCAAAGATTAAAAGGAGAATCTATATATATTCCCAGGTAATCGGCGGAGCTTTATATAAAAACACAAAAGCAGTTTGCAATGAAGCCTATAAATTAGGAAAGCCGGTTCTTACAAACAAATATGTAAGAGGAATAGTTGCTGCAGGCGCTGCTCTTTTGACAGGATACAGCATACTTAAAGACGGTTATGAAAAAGGGTTAAGAAATTCAAAAGAAAGACTTGGAGAGTACTATGCCGATATTTTTGCCAGCACAAACTCATCCCCAAGATACAGCCATCTTTTTGAAGATATGAGAGGGCCAATAATAAACTTTAAATCCGATGAAACAATTTATCCCGGGTTTGTAAAAATAAAGAACATAGCCTCATCAATAATAGGAGAAATTCCGAATAATCTACTTTCTATAGTATTAATAGCAGGAGCATCAGTTCCTTTCTTGTTTAAAAAAGTAAAAACAGGTATAACACTAAGTGCAATATGTACAGGTCTTCTTCTGGCAGAAGGCGCAAAGAACTTTGCTATGGAATTTTTTAACGTTGGCAAAAAAAGTCTGTAATATTTTTTAATATTTAAAGAAAAATACGCAATTAAAATTATGTTTGATTTTTAAATAAATAGTTCCTTAAAACTAAAATAAATGTAATATGAAATAAGAAGGGGAAATAAAATGACTCTAAACTATGTAAATCAGGGAGTGCCGACTGTTCCACAAGGAACATATCCCATGCCTATACCCGGTTACGGTGGTCAGGTGTCTATGCCGGGTACGCCGATTCAACAAAATTATCCGGGTAGCTATGGAATGCCTTACAATCCTGTTTATGGCGGACAGCCTCAGTATCCGCAACAGACAGCCCCATCTTACTCAGCAGTAAAGATTGATATTAACGGCGCATCAGTAGGCACAGGGCAACCTTCCCCGGCAATGCCGATGTATCCGGGAAGAACGCAGATGATGCCCCCGCCTGTTTCCCCGTACATGATGCCTCCCGTGTCGCCGTATATGATGCAGCAACCGCCAATGCCGGTACCGCCGCCTGTTATAAACCAGCCTCAGCAGATGCAGCCGATGCCGGTACCACCGCCATATATTGTACAGCAAACACCAATGCCGGTACCGCCGCCTGTTATAAACCAGCCTCAGCAGATGCAGCCGATTCCGTTACCCCCACCTGTTATAAACCAACCTCAACAAATGCAAGCGGCACAGGTGCCACCTCCTGTTACAGAGCAACCTCAACAGATGGGGCAGCTAGATCCGGCAGTACAGCCTTTGTTCCAGGCAATAAGGATAATAACACCTGAGCAAGGAGAAAATCCTTCCCAGGAAGAGCAGAATCAGGCAATGAGAGTAGTTGCGCAATACGCTCAAACTTTCCAGGCAGCAAACGATATGATAAAAGCTGATCCAAATAATCAGACCGCTCTAGAGGCAAAAAATAAAGTTGATACCCTGGTAAAGCCTCTGCTTATGGATGAGAGAACCTTTAAAGGCCTTGTAAGTGTAGCTACAGAAGACACCTCTGCACTTTCAGGACAGGAAAAACAACAGGCTGAAGAAAATAAAAAGATAAGTATGTGGACGCTCGCTATTCTTCAGAAATTATTCAGAGAAGAAGTGAATAAAGAACTTGCAAAGGAGAATATTCCTTCAATGTCAATAGGCGAAGTTCCGGGTGTGTCACAAATAGTAGACAATATTAAGTCCGACCCGAACCCTGAAATCAGGGAAGCCGGAATTGTAGCACTTATGGAAGCGGCGGGCGCCAGCGATCCTGAAAGTATAAAAGCATTAAATCCGGAAGACAAAAAATTACTAAGTACAGTATTAAGTATGTCAGCGGAACAGGATAGCTCACAAGACGTGAAAAACATTGCTAATGGCGCTTTAGAAGAGCTTCAGGCATAGCGCTTTAGAGTAGATAGATTTCTTTCGGTCACTTAACTCAAGTGGCCGTTTTTGATATTTAAACCTGGGCTTTTTCCGGCCTTATAATTTGGACATTTTGCACTTCTTTAATGTCAGTACGGCATTCTATAAGCTTTTGCCTTAACTCCTCACTTGTATTGGAGTCATAGATAAGCTTTTCAATGAATGCGGTATTAATTTTAAAGGCTTTATCCTGTAAATCCGCTTCATTTATTAATGATTTAACTGTTTTTATATCATAATTAAAGATCGTTTTTGAAAAACATGTAAGAGTTTCGCCTGTAGTTGCGGTGATTTCTTTTCCATTTTCCTGAAAGTATACTTTAAATATAGATTTTAAATCCGACATCTCTGACTGAAGTATCTGAATCATATTTTGTATCCGCAGGTATCTCTCAAACAGGTAATCTATATTTTTTAACTGAGAGAAATGCCATTCGCACTTTTTTCCATAAAAATGTTTTAAATGCGGATAAACCAGTGCAAGCCCTTTTGCATCAGCCATTGCCCTGTGTTTTACAGGGAAATCTATATTGAACCTTTTAAGCAGTGACTCAAGGCCATGAGATTGTTCTTCCGGGAAAACTTCCTTATACATCTGGAAAGTATCTATTTTATCGTTGGGAATAGGCTCTTCATAAAGCTCTATGCTGGCCTGGTTAAGAAAACTATGGTCAAAAATGGCGTTATGAGCAATTATAGTATAGTCCTTGATGAAATCAAGGATTTTAGGCATTGCCTCCTCGATAGTAGGAGCTCCTTCAAGCATATCCTGGGTTATTCCGTGAATTTCAATGCTTGAATGCCTGATTTCCTGTTGAGGGTCAATTAACATTTCAATTTCTTCTGTTATTTGATTATCAACAAGCTTAACTGCGGCAAACTCGATAATTTTTTCTCTTTTATAATCCAGCCCTGTTGTTTCAAGGTCAACTACAACTTTAATATCTTGAACTTCTGTATTCATAACAACTTTTTTACCTGTTTTCACTAAAATAATAACATAATTAGCTAGAATTAATAATTACATAAACGCAAAATTTACCAACTAACACAATAAATTAACCAGAATCACGAATTAAATATTTTCGAAATTCCTTAAAACGCCCACCCAACCCGCCCTGAAGGTGGGCGGCGGCTGCATGAATGAGGCTGCCGCTAACGCAGAGCCGCCGCCTCTTTTTTATAAATTTTAAGGAATTTCGAGTCAGTCGTATCAATGGATTTCCTATTTCGTGACTGGAGTAAATTAACTTGTTTCATACTTATTCCGTATTTTTGTAATTTTTTTAAAACAAGCGGGCTGGTTTTTAAAACCAGCCCGCTTGTTTTAAATTAAAAAATTTTTACTTGTTTACTAACTCTTTGAATTTTTTACCGGCTGTAAACGCGGGAACTGTTTTTGCAGGGATTTTAATTTCTTTACCTGTTTGAGGATTTCTGCCTGTTCTTGCTGCTCTTTTGCGAGATTCAAAAGTTCCAAAACCTACTAATGTAACTTTTTTACCTTTTGAAACAGCTTTTTCCACAACATCAACAAAAACTGATAAAACTTCAGAAGCTTCTTTCTGAGTAACTTTAGCTTTCTTCGCTATTTCCTGTACCAATTCTTCTTTATTCATGGATTTCTCCTTTCAAATAACCCAATAAACTACAATTATTATTATATTTATAATGTTAAAATGTGCAAGAGGTTTTCTACAAGAATATTTCAAATTTTTTTTGTTTTTTTGTCCTTATAGGATAAGGACTTATAGCCGTCAACACATTTTACGAATCCCCCAAATCCTTTACTTGATTGGCTTTTTTCTGAAAATTACTTACAATAAATATAGTGATGCCGGTTACTTTTGGAAAATAATATTTTGAAAATTAATTTAAAAAAAATATCAATTATTCTGGCTGTTACATGCCATTTTATTGGTATGCCGGTAATTAACCCGACTCATTCCAGACCTGTTGAGGGGGGAGAATATAATAATGCAGAGCAGCTTAAAGCGAGAATAACCAGGGAAGAATTTGCAGAATTTCACGATATTCTTATTATTGAAAACAAAAATGTCGAACTGGAAATAGAAGACATTTATTTTAGCAATTTTGACCTCAATACAGGTGTTTTAAATTACGATGAAATTTTTTCCGTAAAAAGCCCGGAGTTTAAACCGGAAATTTTCACCGGAAAGCAAAAGGAAACCGTAACGACTACAGCTGCCCCGGAGTATAAGCGCAGTAATATAAACAATATTGCCCTTTCCGGCTCAAAAACTTTTTCTGGGCAAAGTAAAGTTCAGGTAAAAACGTCTGAAAGCAATTTATTTAAAAATTTAGGCCAGAGCGAATTCCGGGAAAGGCTAAAAAAAGCTGCAAAATTAATAAAAACCCGGGGAGAGCCCGCCGAGATTCAGCAGGCCCTCGTTGAACTTGAGACAATTGCTGATAACAAAGCCGAAAACCTCTCTAATATAGCCAAGCTTCATATAAGGGCAGGTAATATGCAAAAAGCCTGCGGACTTCTGGAAAAAGCAGAAACGCTTGCACCTGAAGATTTTAAAGTGGTTTATACACATGCCGTTTGCCTGTACAAGTATAATAAGTTTATCAAAGCGGAAGAAAAATTGAAAAAGGTTGTTTCTTTAAACCCTGACTTTATGTATGCCTATTACAACCTGGGAAATATTTACTATAAAAATAAGGATTATAATAAAGCTATTGATTTCTTTAAAAAAGCAATGGAACTTGCTCCCGGCAAAGCGAATGTGTATTTTAACATAGCCTTAACCCTTGAGCAGATGAATTATACAGAACTTGCAAAGAAGTTTTACTCAAAATGCCTTGAAATTGACCCTCTGGATAAAGAAGCCCTAAAAGCCCTGGAAAATTTGAACTAAGACGCTGTATTTTAGCTTTTAGAGGTTGTCTCAAAAATCAGGCATTAACCATAGCGGTATTCTTTTATAAAAAGCATTAAGCCCGGCATTTTCAAGTATCTCCACCAGGTTTGAACCGGTGATTTTTTGCATTATGGTCTTTCTGGGACTTATGTTAACAGGGACTGGTTTTCCTTTTATTCCGGCAAGTTTTGCCGCAAGATCAACCGAGTCAGACAATGAACCTGTCTCATCCACCAGGCCGTATTCCTTAGCCTGGCTTCCTGAGAAAATCCTTCCGTCAGCAAATTTTTTAACGTCATTAATATCTATTTCCCGATTTTCAGATATTTCCTTTATAAACTGCTCATAAGTTGAGTCAATTAACTCCTGAAGAATTGCTTTCTCCTCCCTGGAAAGGTATTTAGTATTAGAAAGTATGTCTTTATACTCGCCTGATTTCACTATCTGGTTATCAATCCCGATTTTTTTATATAAATCCTTAATAACGCTGTTTTTAATAATCACACCGATAGAACCTGTAACGGTTCCCGGATTGCTCACAATTTTATCAGCGCCTACAGCAATGTATAATCCTCCACTGGCAGCTACATCTCCCAGTGAGGCAACAACTTTTATCCCTTTCTCCCGGCATTTCTTTATTTCTCTCAATATTTCCTGGGAAGCCCCTACTGTTCCCCCGGGGCTGTTTATTCTTAAAACAACCGCTTTTATTCCCTTTTTTTCCAGTATATCAAAGGAGTCAATAATTCTGGCAGCAAAAGGGAAAGGTCCGGTATCCAGAATTATTCCGTCTACTTTTATTACTCCGACTCTTTTATCCTTTGAAATGGAGTATCTGAGCTTTTCGTAAATATTTTTTATTAATTTTGCCATTTTTTTACACTTTATACATTAACTCTTGCTAATTTGGATATTATATTTAAAAATTTAAATTAATTCTAACACCAAACTGAGACCATTGCATAACTTAGAAAATTAGTTTTTTCCTGTTATGCAATGGTTGAGCTGACAAAAGTGAAAAAGCCCGGCTGCGAGGAGCTGGCGGATTTTTTGAAACTATCCGCCGGAGACGGGGCACAACTCAAAATTTTAATAATTTTAGTTATGCATCAGTCTCAAACTTCATAATCCGGCAGAGAAAAACAATTTTATATTTCGGTATAAAATAACTTGAGTCACCAATTAGCCAAAAGCCAGGACATGACTGAGCAACATTTGCCAAAGCCCACCCACAGCCACCCCATAGGTGGAAAAGAGGCTTCGCTGCGAAATGCGGACAGCGCCGCCTGCTTCGCGCCTCTTTTCGATTCTCTATAATTTTTTGGCAAATGTTGCACACATGCAATTAGCGACTCGAGTAAAATAGTAAATTTAGGCAATTTTTTGCATTCACCTGTTTTGTAAATTCAGCAGCAGTTTATTTTTGTTAAGGTAAAAACATAGATGATAAGAAGTTTTGGGCAGGATCAAAACCTGCCTTTAAAAGACAGAAAAACTTCACTTGACAATAAAAAAGCCAACAGTCTTGCATTCAAGGGCGGTTGGCCTGGAAGTGCTGCCAGTAGTTTCTTCTCAATGATACAGACAAATGAGATTGCCGGGCCCACTGTCGTAAATATTTCCTCTATGGTTATACCAAGAACTGCTGTTGATTATACAAGAAACGAGGAGGCCGGGATTGAAACGGCGAGAAGGGAAGTCACATCACTTGTAAGCTCATCTCTTTTGCCCGGGTTTTACGCAATAGCCGCCGGATGGCTTATAGGGCTGCTTAATAACCCAATGAAAGTCCGCTCAACTCTTATGACAAATAATGACATGGTTGACGTGCTGAAAAACAACTGGGATAAAGCCGAAAATTACACATGTGACAGGGAAAAAGTCCTGGAAAACACGATAAAGCAAACTTTAAAAGAAACAAAAGCACTGGTTGGAGATACAGAGAAAGGACTTTCGAGAAAAACTGCAGATGAGTTTGCAATAAGACTTAAAAAACTAATCCTTAACAAAGATAAACTGCCGATTAAAAAACTCAAGGAAGGTTTAAAAGACCTGAAAACATGGGCTGTTGAGCAAGTCGGGGCTGAGCAGCAGTTAAAAGTTTCTTCCGGCGGAAAAGTAGTCGAAACCAGCATGAAAAACCTTATTGGAGATATGTATAATATCCCTAATGAGCTTCTGCTTAAATATGGTTGTCGTCAAGATGTAAGCAGTGCTGTGGAAAAATTCAAGTCCCTCAGCAACAATAAGGGAGTTATCGGATTTTCCCTGGCCGCATCAATAGCAATTTCCACCCAGTTTATTAACAGGTACATTACACAGCAAAAAACCGGGACAAGCGCGTTTGTAGGGCTGCCGGAATATGAAAAAATTGCCGGACATAAGATCGAAGAGAAAAAGGAACCCTCAAAATTCAGGCTTAACGCGGAAAAAGTTGCATCTGTCGGTATTATGGCTTATATGCTTGGCGCAACTTATGCTTCCAGTTTGGACCCCAGGAAAATAGTCGAGTTCGCCTCAAAACGGACAAACCTGCTAGAAAAACTCAGATTTAAAGGGAAATTCCCTACTCTTAACCAGTTGAGGGCTTTATCCGCAATCACAATTTCCGGCAGAATCCTGGCATCAGCTGATGTTAACGAATTGAGAGAAACCAACACCAGGGACTTCCTCGGTTTCCTGAACTGGCTGGTATTTGGCGGTTTTGTGACAAAACTGACAGGAGACGCGCTGGAAGGTAATAAAGTATTGAATCAAAAATCAGGTTTCAAGGGCGGAAGCTGGTTGCAGAAAAAAGTGCATATTATAAAAAATACTTTCCTGAAAACAGACGATGAAATTAACGCAATAAAAAATATTTCGCAAATTACTAAAAAAAGACTTATTAGGAACAAAAATATCGCAATTGCGGCCGGGTTGGTTTATTCAACCTTAACACTTGGTATTGGGGTTCCTCTATTTAATAAATACCTGACAAATAAAGTTGCTGATAAAAAAGACCCTGAGCAAAAACCTGTACCTGAAAAAACAAATAAAAAGGAAAAATTCTACAAAGACCTGGTGTTAGTTGAAGAAACACTGGGAAGCATTAAAAACACCCAAGGAGTAATAAAAACTTCTTCCTCTGCATTTTTCAATATCCCGCAGGAAGATCCATTATTTAACAAGTTTTTAGTGCATCACAAAGAATTAAACAGGTAAACTCTCACTAAGGAACAAAGAAAAAATTTTGGCGGTGATATTAAATTAAGTGGGGATGAAAAAATTTAAAAAAACTGTTTTCCTGATAGAACAGGAGGACAAAAAAATGAAAGAAAATTTAGGAAATTG
>JANQIY010000266.1 GCA_028281965.1 Candidatus Gastranaerophilales bacterium | reverse complement strand
GGTGGCTGTGCGCGGCAGCGGGAGCTAACGCAGTAGCTCATTCATGGGTGGGTTTTGGCAAATGTTGCATACATGCAATTAGCAACTCGAGTTAATTTGTGTTGGTTACAATTTATAAGCCTGCGGCCTGATGTCGTTGAGGACTGAAAACTCCTCTCTTGTTTTTTTGACTTTATCAAGGTCAATTTCCGCCATCATAACGCCTTCTTCTCCCCCTACGGAAGCGATAACTTCACCCCAGGGATTTATTACCATGGAAACGCCCAGGTTCTGGCGTTTAACATCTACCCTGCCGCACTGGTTAACGGTAATCACATAAGCAAGGTTTTCAATTGCCCGGGCTTTGTTTAACGTAACCCAATGCTCAAGCTTCGGGTAAGGGAATGCCGCTACATTGGTGATAATTTCCGCTCCTGCAAAGGTAAGCGCCCGGTATAATTCGGGAAACCTTATATCAAAACAAATCGTAAGCCCGATTTTTCCTATGTCGGTTTCCACTATGACGGCTCTGTCTCCTTCCGTGATAAGCTTGGACTCTTCGCTGCCATGATAGTTAAACAGGTGGATTTTTCGGTATTTGGCGATAATTTCACCCTGTCTGTTAACCGCCATTGAAGTATTTTTGCAGTCCCCGCCGGGAAGTTTTTCCACAAAGCTACCTGCAACTATATTGGTGTTATATTTTCGGGCAAGACCGACTATTAGATCCGATGTCGGCCCACCGGGGATTTCCTCAGCCATTTCTTTCAGCTTTTTGTGGTCAACGCCTGTGTTAAACACCTCGGGCAGCACGATTAAATCCGGCTTAAACCAGGCGTACTGCTCAATAAAGTTCCTGACTTTTTCAAGGTTGGCTTTTTTATCGCCCATCACAGGCTGAATTTGCACTCCAAGTACTTTTGGTCTTTTTGTCATTTTAATTGCCTTTTTATTAGATTAATCCTAAATTTTTATTGCTTAACGTCTTTAATAATGTAATTCGTTTTTAATATATTATAATAAAATTAGTATTTTAATAGATTTTTTAAATATGGACCGGGATGATTTAAAATTAACTAAATGCTTTAAAGAATAAGTTTTGAAAAAATGACCTTACTTAAGACCTAACTGGTGTTTTAAGTGTGTATGAAAAAGTTTTTACTCATTTTGGCACATTTTAAAAATTCCTTTTTACTATTATGAATACTGTAATTATCAAGATTGCGAACTCATTCT
>JANQIY010000264.1 GCA_028281965.1 Candidatus Gastranaerophilales bacterium | reverse complement strand
GTGGCTGTGCGCGGCAGCGGGAGCTAACGCAGTAGCTCATTCATGGTTGGGTTTTGGCAAATATTGCATGTATGCAATTAGAGATTCGAGTTAATTATTATATTAAATATAAGGGCCTCTTAGCAATTATAGTAATCTGAGAAAATAAATAGGATTTAATAAATGAGGATGAAAAGCAATAATAGAAGTATTTTAAGGGTTAGGTGCAGGGCAAAGCCCTACTCAAAACGCTTTCCCCCTTCCTTCAAACTTTGAAGGAAGGGGGCAGGGGGATGGTAGGCGGATTTCAGACATTTTTTACTTTTAAATTTAACTGGTTTCCTAATTACTTTTTAAGATCACTATAATTTTTATCAAGAATGTGAATAAGAAATTATTTTTTCTTCGAACCTGTCAAATAAATGTTCTAAATTGTCTTCGTTTTTAGTTTTTTGTCCCGATGTAAGCTGGCTGAAAGGAATGGTTTTATTCAGGCTATCCAGGCCTGCGGCGTAAACATGACCGGATTCTATCTGTTTTTCCCTTGATTTATCTATAATAAATTTGTTAATGAGTTTTGGAACTCCGTAACCAATAGCGAATAAAGCATAAGCAAGGCCTCCGATCATTGCTCCATTATGTAAAGCAGCGCTGAGTTTTGGTTTGGGGAATTTGCTCAGGGATTCCATGGCTTTTCTTTCGCTAATAGACTTAACTGAGACATTTTCAAGCCAGTTTTTGGCTGTTTTAAATATGTTCTTATCTTTTATAGGCCCGCTGATGTTAACGAGCTTTGCGCCTGTAAGTTTTTCAGAGGTATGTGCAATACCTTTAGCCACAACTCCGCCAAGGACAAGCCAGTTAAGGAACCCGGCGTAATCTCTTACTACACTGGTTTTTAATTCAGTTTCATCCCTTGCTGCCACAAACCTGCCCATTAAAATACTGCCGTATACCAGCTTTATAATATCCATATGAGCCCATGGGTCTTTAAGTTCAAGATTTTTAGCAAATTGTTTTAACCCGTCTTTTTTCAGCAACCCTTTTTTACTAAACGCTCCCATTGTAGCCAGCATAAGAGCCCCCATGCCGGCTATTGCAAGAGCTTTTTTTGTTGCAAGGTCCTTTTGCTCTTTAATTTCTTCTTCTTTTGATTCTATATTTTGTTCTTCCCTGTTTCTGGCGGCGGCTTTCTTCGCCTCGTCGGTACCGGCATCTTTGTACCCTGTGAATCCTTCCACTCCCGTTACTTTTTCGGTAACCATTGTTATCATTTTTTGTACTGAAGCCCCAAGTGCAATTGAAGAGCCGACAGCAATAGCGGTTGTTTTTTGAGCAAATTTCTCCAGGTCATCAATAACTGAACCGGCTTTTTTAGGAGCTTTTGTAAATATCTGCTCTGCGACATCAACAGTATCTCTTGCAAGCCTTTCACTGCTTGTGCTGATGACTTCTTTTCCTAACTTGAGATCCACAGAGGACGCGGCGCCTGTTGCCTTTGTATACCCTTCAACCGCATTATCAAAAGCCTTTTTGTAATCTGCTTTCGGCATATTTTTTCTATTCAGTATAAGATCAGTAAGTCTTTTTGAAATATCATCAAGGGCTTTACCGGTTATAGCGTTATTCTTCTTGCCTGCAAGTCCTTCTGTATTTGCAAAAACAGTTTTTACATAATTTTCAATAATTTTCCTGCTGGGGTTATTAGGATCAAAAGCTTCTCCTCCAGCTTTTTTCCACCCTTCATGCAGAACCCGCATTGTTGAGCTGTTAGCGTATAACCCTTCATAACCTTTCATTTTCCTCATAAAATTCCCAACAAGCCCGGGCATAAAGGGATTGGGGAGCATTGGTATAAATTCCCTGGCAAAGGTCTCACACGCATAAATTGCATTTTGCCCTAAATCAACAAGGGTTCTCGGTATGATCATGGTTACGGCATCAATTCCCGCAATTTCTATAACAGGTCTTTTCTTTAGCCATTCAAAACCTTTTGTTATATGATTTGAACCAAAAGCGTCTACTAAAAGATTCCCCTTAAATGAAGGGTTAGTTTTTCTATCTCTATTTAAACTTGTATTAGCATTGTTTATTATCAATTTTTTAGAATTTTCCCCTGTCTGCGAACTTCTGTCTTAAAACTAAACCCGCTTCTCTTTTTTTGAGCTTGCGGGTTTTTGTTTTTTATTTTTTTCTTTTTTTAAAAACCTCTAAACAAGCCCGGCCCGGATTGATACTGAGTCTGCTGCTGCTGTTGTTGATCCTTATTATTCTTTTGTCTTTTTACCAGGTAATTCATAATTTATTTACTTGAAGTTTTAACCCACAAAAAATTTAAGTGTATTTTTTACCATTAATTAATATAATCTTAAGTTATCCTAATCTTTTATAACTTGTCAATCTTAAAAATTGCCTGCCGGTAATAGTTTTGCCCATGTTAGATTTTCCGGTTTTTTAAAAAATAATAATAAATTTTATTATTTTATTTAAAAAGTAAAATAAATTTGACAATTTTTTTAAAAAAATACACAACTTAAACAAAAAATAATGAATTTTTTATAAAAAATTAGAAAAAAAATTTTTTTAAAAAAAGTTGTTATTTCATTAAGTTTTGTTAATTTTTATTTACTTTTTATTAGGCGAGTAGAATAATTAATTTCAATTAAGAACTAATATATTAATGTAAATTAATTATTTAGCAATAAAAAAAAAGGAAAGGTATAATTTAAATTAATCGGATACTTGATAAAGGGGATAAAAAATAAAAAATGGCTGAACTTGTAATCAGGATAGTAGGCTCACCTGGAGATGGAGTAATCAGCTCCGGCGACATTTTAACGCTTGCCGCGGCGAGAAGCGGCAGATACGTCAGCACTTACAGGTCTTTTCCAACAGAAATCAGGGGAGTTGACCAGAGTTTATACCAGCTAAGGATAAGTTCAAAAAAAATTCTTACGTCAGCTGATGAGGTTAATGTTTTAATTGCATATAATGAGAGGTTTTTAAGGGATAATATTTCAGGCCTGAAAAAAGGCGGGATAATCATTTTCGACTCTTCTGAAAATGATAACCGGTTTGAGGAATACAAGAAATTCACAAAATATTTCGTGCCTATAAAGAAGCTTGCTGAGGAGTTTGCGACTGAAAGAACTAAAAATATGGTAGCTCTTGGAGTTTTGCTGGGATTAACCCCGAATTTCTCAATTAATGAGCAGATTAAGTCGGATATAAGAAAAAAATACGAAACCAAAGAAGAAGAAGTCATTGAAGCCAATATTCAGGCATTTGAAAAAGCTTATACCTGGGTAAGGCAAAATCTTGAAAAAGAGGCATTTCTTGAAAAACTGGTAATTGAGCCTTCCGGCAAGAAATTTGTAATGAGCGGATGTGAAGCAATGGCTCTTGGAGCGCTGGTTGCCGGGTGCAGGTTTTACTCGGGATATCCCATAACCCCCGCAACTGAAATTATGGAGCTTTTGGCAAAAGAAATGCCGAGACTTAACGGGAATGTCATACAGTGCGAAGATGAAATTGCCTCTATTACCGCCGCTTTAGGAGCGTCATTTTCCGGAGCTAAGGCAATGACGGCGACAAGCGGGCCGGGATTATCCCTGATGTCGGAAGCCATAGGACTTGCCTCAATGGCAGAGCTTCCAATTGTCATAATCGACGTTCAGCGCGGCGGGCCAAGCACCGGGTTACCCACAAAAACCGAGCAGTCTGACCTGAACCTTGCCATCTACGGAACCCACGGTGACACCCCAAAGATAGTTTTAGCGCCGATAAATGTTGAGGATAGTTTTTATCAAACCATTAAAGCTTTTAATTACGCCGAAAAATACCAGGTTCCCGTAATAATCCTCTCGGATGTATCGCTGGGAGAAAGAAGAGAGTGTATTGATTATTTTGATGTCAAGGATATAGAAGTATCAAACAGGTTAAAACCAGGTAAACTGTGCGGAAAGAAGGCTTTTTCAAGGTATACCCAGACTTATACGGGAATTTCTCCTATAACCTGTCCCGGTGAAAAAGGCGGGGCATATATTGCCACAGGGCTTGAACATACCGAGAGTTCCGCACCGTCAAGCAAGCCTCATGTCCATGCTGCCATGACTGAAAAAAGGTTTAAAAAACTTGAAACTGCCCAGTCAGAGTTTATTTCAGCAAGAAAATACGGTGATGATGAGGCGAAATTTGGTATTATCAGCTGGGGAAGCACATCAGGGCCTGTCCTTGAAGCTATAGACCTTGCGGATAAGCAGGGGTATAAAATACAGGCGCTTTATCCGAGGATTATTTATCCTTTCCCCACAAAATGGATAAACGATTTTCTCTATAATAAGGAAATATTGCTGATCGTTGAAAGGAACTACTGCGGACAGCTTGCAAATACCCTGGTTTACAGGTGTACATGCCTTAATAAGGATATTAAGATTCACAACCTTATGAAGTACAATGGAGAACCTTTTACCACTAACGAAGTTTTCAGCAAAATCGACCAGATAATTAAGGGTCAGTATTTAAAGTTTATGGTTCATCAATAATTTAATTTAAAAGGAGTAATAAAATTGTCGCCAAAGACAGCTGAACAATATAGAAGTCAAACAACACCGACCTGGTGTAAAGATTGCGGGGACTACAAAGTCCTTGATGCCTTAACAGCCGCCATGGCAAAACTTGAGCTTGAGCCCGATGATACGGTGCTTACAGCGGGCGTCGGTTGTGCCAGCAGATTGCCTTTTTACACAAACACTTATGGGTTTCATACCGTCCACGGACGGGCATTGCCTGCTGCAATCGGCACAAAAGTGGCAAATAAGGAAAGAACAGTAATTTCAGTAGGCGGAGATGGGGATGGTTTCAGCATTGGAGGAAACCACTTTATCCATGCTTCCAGAAAAAACCCGAATATCACCTATATAATTATGGATAATGAGATTTATGCCCTTACAAAAGGACAGAACTCACCAACCTCTCACGAGGATTTACTGACCAAGATTAACCCTTACGAAGTTGTAGAAGACCGGATAAACCCCGTTTTAATGGCGCTTTCGTTTAACACTTCTTTTATAGCCCGCGGGTTTTGCGAAGACCAGGAACAGCTTACAGATATGATCGTCCAGGCAATTAAGCATCCGGGCTTTGCTTTTGTGCATGTCTTATCCCCATGTACCCAGTATAATCTGAAAGTCACCTATGACTCCCTGAGAAAAAGGATCAAGCAGCTTCCGGAAGACCATGATACTTCTGACCGTATTATAAGCATGAAGTATGCAATGACTCATGAACCTCTTTATATGGGTATATTTTATAAAGATGTAAGACTCACCCTTCATGACAAGCTGGAGCATTTGCGGGGAATGTCGCTGGATGATATCGGCAACCCCTCAGAATATACTATTCAGGATGTTATGAAGCAGTTTGAGTAATCTGCTTTATTATCAGACTTCTTCCATGTAAATTATATATTTTGTTTTACCATTGCTTGATTCTATTTCTTCTATTTTTGAAATTTGAAATTCTGTGCCGGGTTTAAATAAAACCTCTTTTTCGTTAGGAGTTGATGATAAATTTTCTATAGATTTCCCTGTTTTAGATTCTATTACAAATTGAAAATCATCTGTTTTTTTTATTTAAATTATTACCTATACCTTATAAAGCAAAACAGAAAAAAAATTGCCCTGAAAAATTAAGCTGAAATAGGCACAAATT
The DNA here is from genome assembly GCA_028281965.1 of Candidatus Gastranaerophilales bacterium. Taxonomy (GTDB): domain Bacteria; phylum Cyanobacteriota; class Vampirovibrionia; order Gastranaerophilales; family UBA9971; genus JANQEB01. The sequence goes on along the minus strand of JANQIY010000264.1, from coordinate 3,157 downwards.
TATCTTTCAGGACTAATTTTTTCCGCTGTCCTTACATATTTAAAACATCTTTTACAATCTGCTTTGCGGTGTCTGTGACTGCAAGACCGGCTTCACTGCTTTCTTTTAACATAGGAGACATAAGGACACCTGCCTGTTTTACGGCCTGGACAACTTCATCAGGGGGAATAAAGCTCTGAACACCAGCCAGTGCCATTTCCGAAGCTGTAACAGCATGTACCGCCAGAAACCCGTTTCTTTTAATGCAAGGGACTTCCACCAGCCCCGCAACAGGATCGCAGACCAGCCCCATTACGTTTTTCAGGGCAAGAGCCGCAGCATGCACAACCTGCTCGTTATTCCCCCGCATTAAATCAACGGCAGCGCCCGCCGCCATTGCGGAGGCTACTCCGCATTCCGCCTGGCAGCCTGCAACAGCTCCTGCAAGCGGCATTTGCTGCGCGGCTATTTTCCCTATAACCCCTGCTGTTATTAACGCGTCAATTTGCCCCTCTTCGCTAAACCCGTATTCTTCTGTATATGCGGTAATTACGGAAGGCAAAATCCCGCATGACCCTGCTGTAGGACAGGCTACAATCCTTCCCATGCGCTGGTTTTCCTCGGAAATTGCAATGGAGTATGTAAGAATTTTCCCGATAAGACTGTTAAACGGTAAATTATCGGCATTCCGGTATCTTTTAAGTATTTTTTGTGAATCCTCACCTGACATTCCGCTTGGAGAAATACCAAAGTTTTTTAAGCCGTCCTTAATTGAGGATTTCATTACATTTAGGTTGCGCAGGGCTAAATTCCTGATTTCTTCCCTGCTTTTTTCCAGCATATGTGATTCCAGTTCGCAAAAAACTTCGCAAATCCTTTTTTTATGCCGGTCGGTCACTTTTAACAGCTGGCTGAATGTAACTATATTTTCCATTACTCTTCCAATCTTTCTATATTTCTTACCAGGTACATATCAGGAAGTTTTTTTATTTCTTCTATGGTCTCATCCGGTAAAATTGAGTCAAGACTGATAGTCATTACCGCTTCCTTGTATTTTTCCTTACGTTCACAGTTTAAAGAGGCTATATTGACTCCCTGTTCCTGAATTAAACCTGATACTTTTGATAAAACACCCTGCCGGTCTTTATAAACCAGTATTAAAACAGGGTAATCACCCCTTATGTCAGTGCTGAAATCATCAATTTTGCTAATCTGGACTTCTCCTCCTCCCAGTGAGTTAGCGGAAATTTTCATTAGCTCCTGCCCTGTCTCATTCAGGAATATAATATCTACAGAGTTTGGGTGCCTGTAATCCATTGTTAAATACTCAAACGAGTAATCAACCCCCTGTTCCCGGGCAAAATCAAAGGAATGCTTGATCCCGGCATCGCTTACATCAAAACCCAGAATTCCTCCAAGAATTCCTTTATCGGTACCATGTCCTCGGCCTGTCTTTGCAAAGGAATTATAAAGCTTAAATATTACTTTTTCAGGTTTTTTCCCGAAAATTTTCCTTGCAAACAGGCCCATCCTGATGGCTCCTGCTGTATGAGAGCTGGAAGGGCCAATCATTATCGGGCCTATAATATCAAAGATTGATATATACCTCATTAAATTTTCCTATAAAAGTTTTTCTATATCTTCATAAGGAAGATCCATCGAGGATGCAACGCCCTGATGGACAATGTATCCCTTATAGGTGTTTAAGCCTGGCAGTAAGTCTTTATTTTGCTTAAGGGCTTCTTCCAGTCCATAATTTGCGAGTTTAAGCACATAAGGAAGCGTTGCGTTTGTAAGCGCAACCGTAGAAGTCCTCGGGACTGCTCCCGGCATGTTCGCTACGGAGTAATGAACAACGCCATGTTTTATATAGGTAGGGTTTTCATGAGTTGTAACCCTGTCAATGGTTTCTATAGAACCACCCTGGTCAATTGCAACGTCAACTATAACCGAACCGGGCGTCATTTCTTTTACCATTTCTTCCGTTACAAGGCAGGGAGCTTTTTTGCCCGCAAGAAGAACCGCTCCTATCACAACATCAGCTTCTTTAACCTGTTGTCTTATGGTATAAGGGTTGGAATATAACGTTGTCAGACTTTCCGCATAAATATCATTAAGATAGCGCAGCCTGTCTAGGTTAATGTCAAGGATAGTAACGCTGGCTCTTAGCCCTAAAGCCATTTTGGCGGCGTTAGCCCCGACAACGCCGCCTCCGATAATTGCGACTTTCGCCGGCATTGTCCCGGGAACTCCGCCCATCAGGATTCCTTTTCCGCCAAGGTACTTCTCCAGAAGTCTTGACGCTATTTGAACAGACATTCTGCCCGCAACCTCGCTCATTGGAGTAAGTAACGGCAGGCTTCCATCTTCGTACTGAACTGTTTCATAAGCAATACCGGTTATTTTGCCTTCAAGCAGCTTTTTAGCCAATTGAGGAACCGCCGCAAGATGCAGGTAGGTGAATAAAATCTGGTTTTCCCTTAAATATTCGTATTCCTTTTCCAGGGGCTCTTTGACCTTTAAAACCATATCAGAAACATCAAAAACTTCCTTTGGAGTATCAAGAATCTTCGCTCCGGCTTTCTCATAAACTTCATTACTAAAACCGCTTCCAACTCCCGCGTTGTTTTCTATAAAAACCTCATGTCCTTTTTTTGCTAAAGTTTCCACACCTGCAGGCGTTATAGCGACTCTTTCCTCCTGGGCTTTGATTTCCCTTGGAACCCCTATTTTCATAAAAATATTCTCCTTTAAGTGAAAAATCCGGTTGTCAATTAAAATTTAACACAATCAGATAATCAAGGACAAAAAATAACTCTGGTAATAGTAGATTGGTTCATTAACTTTTAGAACCTATCCGGTAAATAAAGCAATAAAGGGCCAATGTCGTTTATGAGGAAGCCTGCCCCGTGCTTGACACGGGGCGGTAATCTATCTAAATGGGCTGAAATCCCACATATTTAAAACTAATAAGCTATAAAATTAATGACAATGAAGATTTCTTTCAATACTTTTGAGGCCGCTTGTAGTGGCTAAACGCATACTGATATTGTAATTTTAGTTATTAGTACCTGAATCACGAATTAAATTAAATATGTAAATTCAGCAATATGATTGCATTATAGGCACAGATAATAGCATAAACTGTTGAAGAAAATGTTATTTCATTTCGTATTTT
>JANQIY010000216.1 GCA_028281965.1 Candidatus Gastranaerophilales bacterium | reverse complement strand
GAAATAATGTTAACCGGACAGATCACCACGTCAGGATTCGCAGGGCTCATCCTTCCTCGTGATGACAGGTGTTTGCCCTTAGCTGGTTTTGTCTATAATAATTTATTTCTCGGATAAGCTCTTAATACATTTTCCGAAGCATAACATTATTGTAAAAATACCCCAGGATTTGATATGCGCTATAACCCCGTTTCGCCAGGATCTGCGCTCCGTTTTGAGACATCCCCACCCTGTGTCCGTTTTTGGGAACACCATCATCAAAGCTCCTGACAGCTTTTATATAAGGTAAATCCTTTCCCCATACTCTTTTAGCGGAAAGCGTACTGCCTCCGGCGCTTGCATGATAATATGCGGGTATGATTTTGCCGTTATAGACAAGCACCTGCCCCTGTGTAGACTCAACAGCCCTGTTAGTCCGGATGGTCTCGGCTGAAACCCCTATATAGTTCTGATCCTGCGGGGTGTCTTTGAGGTCATAACCATATTCCATGCGTTTTCCCATATTTGCGGCCGCATAACTCCTGGCGGCAATAGCCTGGGCTTTATGGGCCTCGATTTCCCAGCTGGTAGGCATTTCTGCCGGGACAACCCCTTTTATGTAATCTTCCAGGCCCAGTTCATTAATTACTGTCAACCCTTTCCTGTCGTTTAATATCTTTAACCGTCCCCTGTACCACCGGTTTTTCGTGAAAACAAGCCCGCTGTTTTGAGTGGTTTTTACAACAATTTCCTTTGATTTTATCCTGTAGAGTTTTTTATCAATTTCGACCTGTATAAAATCCCCCCGTTTTTTAAATTTGTAAGGCTTCATCCGGGTTAAAACAAGAATATACTTGCCGGTTTGGGCATTTTCAACAACCCCGCCCCTGGAAACCCCGGCGGTAACATTATCATTATAATGGGTGTATAGCCCGATTTTTATGGCATGGCAGGCGGATCCGGATAAAATAAATATAAATGCGGTTAAAATTATAAGCTTCAGGTTTTTCATTGTTTTAAAAACGCCCTGCCGGAATTTTCCATTATATTTTATTATAGTTATCATCAATAAAATTACATCGATTAATAAAATGAATAGATAACCTGTTCAACTTAAGGTTATTTATTGAAATCGGTATATTTGAAAATTCATTATAAGTTTTATAATATTAGTTAAACAGTTTGAGTGAATCAGTTTTATAACAGGAGAAAAATTTGAAAGAACTTAGCAGCCGTGAACTTGCCTGCATAGTTGCAAGGATTATGGATAATAAACTGGCTAAAGATATAGACATTTTAAACATAAGCAATATTTCGATAGTAGCGGACTACTTCGTAATATGCAGCGCAACTTCCAATGTGCAGGTAAGAACCCTTTTCAACAACATTGCAGGAATTATAAAAAAAACATACGGAAGATTGCCCCAAAAAGAAGAAACCGATGCGAAAAACAGGTGGAATTTAATTGACTACGGAGACGTCATAGTCCATATAATGCACCAGGAAGAAAGGGCATATTACGCTCTGGAAAAGTTCTGGAGCCATGCCTGCAAAATCAATACGGAAGAGTGGATGGAAGAAACACAGGATTTAAAGCTTGAAAATATTTAACCTGAATCACGAATTAAATATTTTCGAAATTTCTTAAAATTTAAACATTAATTTTATTTAAAACTTTGACAATAACTTCAACTATCGCTACTATAAAAATAATAATTTGTTAAAGAGGTTAAAATTATAGTGCTTCCTTTAATAGGAGAAGAAACCAGAATAGAAGTTACGGGAGAGGCTCTCCAGGATGTAAATACCTGGAGAAAACAAATGATACATTATATTAAGGAAGAAAATCCCGAAGTTAACGCTGCAATTATTGATGCGGCGGGAAAAACAGATTTGGACCCAAAAGCAGTTGCGCTCGGAGCTTATCTTACCTATGTAATGCTTGAAAAAGCCGAAAAAGAAGAAACAGGCGCAATAAACAAGATTTTGGAATAAAAAATGAGTAAAAATCCTGAAACAAAGCTGGTTGTAGGATTAATGTCCGGAACTTCGGCTGATGGGATAGATGCGGCTCTTGTAAAAATAAATCCTGATTTTTCCATAGAATTCCTGGCGGGAACGGAGTTTCAGCTTTCTGAAAAAATAAGGGGCGTTTTGTTTAAAATATTTAAGAATGAATCATCCCCCGAGGAAATTTGCTGGATGAATTTTGTGCTGGGGGAATGCTTTGCTGATGCAGCCCTGGAAGTCATCCAAAAAGCAGGCCTGATGCCTGATGATGTCGATTTAATAGGTTCACACGGCCAGACAATCTATCACAAGCCTGACGATGATTTTATCGACGGGTTCAATAAAAAAAGTACCCTTCAAATAGCGGAAGCATCTGTTATTTGTGAAAAAACCGGAATTACAACAGTATCAGATTTCAGGCCGGCAGATATTGCAGCAGGTGGTCAGGGCGCACCATTGGTGAGTTTTTTTGATGAGGCTTTTTTCAAAAAAGACGGCAAAAACAGGGCCGTGCAAAATATTGGCGGTATAGGAAACGTTACGGTTGTGGGGGAAAATTTTCCATCTTTTGCGTTTGATACCGGGCCGGGAAACGTGATTATCGACTACTGCGCCCGCAAATTTTTTGAACAACCTTACGACAAGGATGGAAACCTTGCTGCCCGGGGTAAAATCAGCCGGGAATGGCTGGAAGAAATGCTAAAAGAGCCATATTACGGCAGGAAACCTCCAAAAACTACCGGAAGAGAACTTTTTACCCCCGATTATATTGAGAATTTTCTAAAATCAGCGCCTGAAAACCCATACGATATAATGGCTACTGTAACTTCCCTTACCGCAAAATCTATAAATGACGCTTATATAAATTTTATTTTTTCTGTTACGTCTATTGATGAAATAATTATTGGAGGGGGTGGGGCGTTTAATCCGGTATTAATGGGGATGATAAGGGATTTATTCCCAAAAGAAATAAAAGTTTTAAAACATGAAGATTTTGGAATTCCGGACAGGTATAAAGAAGCTATTGCTTTTGCAATACTTGCCTATACGTCATATTACAGGATTCCCGGTAATATACCTTCCTGCACAGGCGCTTCTCATAAAAAGGTTCTTGGTAAAATTACCTATTTCTAGTACACTGACACATTAGTTTTATTGAATTACCTGTAATTACAGATTTGTCACCCCGTGCTTGACACGGGGTCTAAGTAACTTCGCTATAATACTGAT